>JAWVYK010000059.1:0-12712 GCA_033722755.1 Rhodovibrionaceae bacterium
GCCGGCCCGGAAGCCGATCGGGGAGCCGGCCGGGGCCGGCAAGCCGCGGGCCTGTCCCTGGAAAAGGGTGCTGCGGCGATTTCCAAGGCCGCCAGGACCCTGCCCAATGCACCCGGCGTCTACCGCATGCTCGACCGGCGCGGCGAGGTACTCTACGTGGGCAAGGCGCGCAGCCTGCGGAAGCGGGTGGCGACCTACGCGCAGATCGTCAAGCTGCCGCGGCGACTGCAGCGCATGGTGGCGGAAACCGACCGGGTGGAGGTGGTGCGCACCCACACCGAGGTGGAAGCGCTGCTTCTGGAGAGCAACCTCATCAAGCGGTATATGCCGCGCTTCAACGTGCTGCTGCGCGACGACAAATCCTTCCCCTACATCCTGCTGACTGCCGACCACGACTACCCTCGGATCACCAAGCATCGCGGCGCACACGAGCGGCCCGGCGACTACTTCGGCCCCTTCGCCTCGGCCGGAGCCGTGAACCGAACGGTGACCGCGCTGGAAAAGGCCTTTCTGCTGCGCTCGTGCTCCGACAACGTCTTCGCCAACCGCGACCGGCCCTGCCTGATGTACCACATCAAGCGTTGCTCGGCCCCCTGCGTGGGGCGCATCTCGAAGGCGGACTATGATGCCCTGGTGGCCGAGGCACGCGGCTTTCTCACCGGCCGCAACCGCGTGATCCAGGACGATCTCGCCAAGGCAATGGAGGCGGCTGCAGAGGAGCTCGACTTCGAGGCCGCCGCCGCCTACCGCGACCGCATTCGCGCGCTGGCGCACATCCAGGCCCATCAGGACATCAACGTCACCGGCGTGGACGACGCCGACGTCATCGCGCTGGTGCAGGACGCCGGACAGACCTGCATCCAGGTCTTCTTCTTCCGCGCCGGCCGCAACTACGGAAACCGCGCCTATTTCCCCAGCCACGACAAGAGCCAGGACAGCGCCGAGGTGCTTTCCGCTTTCATGGCGCAGTTCTACGAGAACAAGCCGACGCCGCGCCTGGTCCTGGTCTCGCAGACGCCGGCGGAATCCGGGCTGCTGGCCGAAGCGCTCGCCATGCGAGCCGGGCGCAAGGTGGAGATCGCCCGGCCGCAGCGCGGCGACAAGCGCAAGCTCGTCGACAACGCCCTCGCCAACGCCCGCGAGGCGCTCGCCCGCAGACTCTCGGAATCCAGCGCCCAGCGCCGCCTGCTGGAAGGTCTGGCCGAACGCCTCGGCCTGGACGTGACGCCCGAGCGCATCGAGGTCTACGACAACTCGCACATACAGGGGCGCAATCCCTATGGCGCGATGATCGTCGCCGGGCCCGAGGGCTTCCGCAAGAATGCCTACCGCAAGTTCGCCATCCGCGGGCTCAAGGAAGACGGCAGCGTGCGTCAGAAAGCGCCGGACGGCAGCGCGCAGACGAGTGCGGGGCAATCCCCGCCTGACGACTACGCCATGATGAAGGAGGTGATGCTCCGGCGCTTTTCGCGTGCGCTGAAAGAAGACCCGGAGCGCACCGGCGGCCAATGGCCGGATCTCGTGCTGCTCGACGGCGGACGCGGGCAGTTGAACGCTGCGCTGGAGGTCTTCGCCGACCTGGGCATCGACGATTTGCCCGTCGCCGCCGTCGCCAAGGGACCCGAACGCGATGCCGGGCGCGAGCGCATCTTCCTGCCGGAACGCGAGCCGATGCTGCTGCCGCCGCGCGAGCCGGTGCTCTATTTCATTCAGCGCCTGCGCGACGAAGCGCACCGCTTCGCCATCGGCAGCCACCGCGCGGGCCGGGGCAAGCAGTTGGGCCGGTCGCTGCTGGACGAGGTGCCCGGCATCGGCGCAAAGCGCAAAAAGGCCCTGCTTCTGCATTTCGGCTCCGCCAAGGCGGTGTCGCAGGCCGGCCTGGCCGACCTGGAAGCCGTGGAGGGAATCAGCCGGACGGTAGCGCAGCGAATCTACGACCACTTCCACGGCGCGCCCTGACCCGCTTGCGGGAAGCATCGCCAGCGGGTTCTACCCGGCCGCGGCTTTGTGCTATGAAGAATGCGCCCGCCGTCGGAGGCCGCATGCTGACGAGCTTGCCAAACCTGATGACGCTGTCCCGGATCGCCATCATCCCGGCCATCGTCGCGCTCTTCTTCGTGGGCGCCGACTGGGCGCGCTGGACGGCGCTGGGGCTGTACACATTGGCGGCAGCCACCGACTGGCTGGACGGTTACGTGGCCCGGCGCCAGGGCCAGATTTCGGCTTTCGGCAAGTTCCTCGACCCCATCGCCGACAAGCTGCTGGTGGCCGCCATATTGCTGCTCGTGGTCGGATCGGGCGAGGCCAGCGCGCTCGCGGTGATACCGGCGCTGATCATCCTCTGCCGCGAGATTCTCGTCTCGGGCCTGCGCGAGTTCCTGGCCGGCATGTCGGTGAGCATGCCGGTCAGCCGGCTGGCCAAGTGGAAGACCGCGGTGCAGATGGTGGCCCTCGGATTCCTGGTGGTCGGCACGGCCGCGCCCGCCTGGGCGCACGCCCTGGCAGTGGGCGAGGTGGGCCTGTGGATCGCCGCCGTGCTTACCCTGATCACCGGCTACGACTACGTGGCGCGGGGCCTGCGGCATGTGCTGAGTCAAGATGCCGACAGTGCCGCCTGACAGCGTTTGCGGCGCCGGCGGTTGACTTTGCCCTCGCCAGGCCCCTTTTTTAGCGGAAAATATTGGAGCTCGGCCGTCCTTGCGACGGCAGCGGAGCGGCCGAGGCGCGGAACGGAATGGAGATGAAGGTCATCGGCATCGCCGGTTGGAGCGGCAGCGGCAAGACGACGTTGGTCACGCGTCTTATTCCGGTTCTGGTCGGGCGCGGGCTCAGAGTATCCAGCATGAAGCATGCCCATATCCACTTCGATGTCGACAAGCCGGGCAAGGACTCCTACGAGCACCGGCAGGCCGGCGCGACGGAGGTTCTCGTCACCTCGCCCAAGCGGTGGGCGCTGATGCACGAGCTGCGCGGCGCGCCGGAAGCGGGCATGCGCGAGATGATCGCACGCATGACGCCGGTCGACCTTCTCGTGGTGGAGGGCTTCAAGCACGAGGATCACGACAAGCTGGAGGTCTATCGCCGCGTGGTCGGCAAGCCGCTGCTGGCGACGCAGGACCCCAATGTCGTCGGCGTCCTGAGCGACGCGCCGGTGCCCGAGGTCTCGGTGCCCGTGATCGACCTGAATGATATCGAAGCCGTCGCCGATTTCGTCGTCCGCCACTGCGGCCTGGAAGCCGCTGCCGGTCAGGCGGCATCCGCGGAAGGAGCATGAGCCATGGCGCAGCTTTCCGACGACTGCTTCGCGCACGGCGGCACGCTTATGACCGTCGGCGATGCGCTGGAACGGCTCAAGGCCAGCACCGAGCCTGTCACCGAGGTGGAGCGCGTGGCGCTGTTCCAGGCGCTCGGGCGCATCCTGCGCGAGCACGTCGTGGCCCCGGCCAATGTGCCGGCGCACCCGAATTCCGCGGTCGACGGCTATGCCGTCTTCTTCGACGATCTCGATCCCGAGCGTGAAACGCGGCTGCCGGTGACCGGCCGGGCGAGCGCCGGCCACCCGCTGGACCGAGCCGCGGGAAGGGGCGAGGCGATTCGCATTTTCACCGGCGCACGCATGCCGGAGGGGCCGGACACCGTGATGATGCAGGAGGACTGCCGCCGCGAGGGCGACGAGGTGGTGCTGCGCCCAGGCATCAAGCGCGGTGCCAATGCCCGCGCCGCCGGCGAGGACATCGCCGCGGGCGCCACCGTGCTGTCGGACGGCCAGCGGCTGCGCGCTCAGGATCTCGGTCAGGCCGCGGCGGTGGGACGCACCGACCTGCTGGTCTCTCGCCCCTTGAAGGTTGCGGTGTTCTCCACCGGCGACGAGCTGCGCGAGCCTGGCCAAGCGCTCGAGCCCGGTTGCATCTATGATTCCAACCGCTACACCGTGACTGCACTGTTGCGCGGACTGGGCTGCGCCGTCACCGATCTGGGCATCCTGCCGGACCAGCCGGACGTGGTCACCCGCGCGCTTGAGGAGGCGGCCGGCGGCCAGGACCTGATCGTCACCTCCGGCGGCGTCTCGGTCGGGGAGGAAGACCACGTGAAACACGCGGTCGAGACGCTTGGCGCCATTCACACGTGGCGCCTGGCGATCAAGCCCGGCCGTCCGATCGCGCTGGGACAGGTGGGACGCATTCCCTTTGTGGGCCTGCCCGGCAACCCGGTGGCGGTCATGGTCACCTTCCTCAATGTGGTGCGCCCGCTCATCCTGCGGCTGATGGGCGGGGCCGAACTGGCGCCGCATCATTTCAAGGTGCGAGCGCTCTTCGATCACAAGAAAAAGAAGGACCGCCGCGAGTGGGTACGCGTACGACTGATCCAGGACGATGCCGGCGTCCTGGCGGCGGCCAAGTTCCCGCGCGACGGCGCCGGTATCCTGTCGTCCATGGTTGAATCCGACGGCCTGGTGGAACTTCCGGAAGAAATGACCCATCTTGAAGCTGGAAGTCTGGTCGATTTCCTGCCGTTCAGCGAGGTAACGCCATGAAGGTTCTCTATTTCGCCTGGCTCAAGGCCAAGACCGGCGTCGCCGAGGAGGACCTCGACCCGCCCGCCGAGGTCGCCACGGTGGCAGACCTGATGGAGTGGTTGAAGGACCGGGGTCCGGGCCATGCCGACGCGCTCGCCAATACCCAGGCAATCCGCGTGGCCGTCAATCAGGAGTACGCCGCACCCGGCGATGCGGTGAAAGCCGGCGACGAGATCGCCTTCTTCCCACCGGTGACCGGAGGCTGAGTCCGATGATCCGCGTGCAGCGAAGCGATTTCGACCCCGGCGCTGAAATTAGCGCGCTGACGCAGGGCCGCCACGATGTCGGGGCGCTCACCGTCTTCGTCGGCCTGGTGCGCGACATGGCCGGCGAGCAGCGCATCTCCAGCATGGAGCTCGAGCACTATCCGGGTATGACGGAGAAAATGCTCGAGCGCATCGAGGCCGAAGCGCGGGAACGCTGGGCCTTGAACGACACGCTCATCGTCCACCGATACGGGCCGCTCGCGCCCGGCGAGCGCATCGTGCTTGTCGCCTGCACGAGCACCCACCGCGCCGCCAGTTTCGAGGCCTGCGAGTTCCTGATCGACTGGTTGAAGACCAAGGCGCCGTTCTGGAAGAAGGAGCACGGGCCTGACGGTGACGCCCACTGGGTCGAGGCGCGCGGCAGCGACGATGCCGCGGCGGCGCGCTGGAACCGCAAGCCCGGCGACGCGGCCGAATAGCCGTTGCCACAGGCGCTCATCGCGCACCATCGGAATTTCCTTTTTCGGGTAAACGCGTTCGTGTTATGTTCGCCTCAAAGGCGAAACTGCGGCGCATGGGGAAAAGGCAGTGACTGGTGCGCTCTATCTGCGCGAGGGCCTGACGCTGAAGCGGGCCCGCCAAGCCGATGGCGAGGAGGTCCGCGCGCTGCAACGCGATCTGCGGGCGACCGGCTATCTGCGTCGGGGCATCGACGGCGACTTTGGCCCGATGACGGCGCGGGCGGTCCGCTCGTTCAGCTACGACCTGTTGCACAACGACGGCAGCGGCGGGCACGACGGCGCGGCGCCCGTCGCGGTCACCGCCTACAACAGGGGCCGGGTGAGCCAGGTGACCGACGAGGTGGATCAGGGCCTCGCCGCCTGCCTGGCCGAGATGGCGGCGGACGCGGCCTTTCCCAAGCTGCCGGAAAGCCCGGATCCGCGCGCGGCGAACGAAACCGCGCGCGAGACCATCGCCGGCACCGTCTCCACGGTTGCGCCGGTTCCCTGGTTGACGCAGATGCTGCGCCAGGAAAGCGGGCTCAGGCATTTCAACGAGCCGGGCGCCGGCGACGACGACCGTTTCGTCGTCGTCGGCTTCGACCGAAACCGGCGCGGCGTGCCGGAACAGGTGACCTCGCGCGGCTACGGGCTGGGCCAGTTCACGCTGTTCCACCACCCGCCGCGGCAGGAGGAGGTGGACGCTTTCATCGCCGACCCGATGGGCAATCTGGACACCGCGATCCAGGAGTTCCGGGAGAAATTCGACCGCTTCGTCAACGGCCCCACGAGCGGCACGCGGGCCGACGATCGCATCGCGGAGATCGGCGAGGGCGAGCTTCGCCTGTGCAAGTACGAGCAGGACGACCCCCGCTACATGACCGATTGCCGTGCCTGCGCCCAGGAGGCCGAACGCCGGACCATCGAGATGGGCGAGCCCTACTACCCGGGTGCGGCGGGCCGCTACCGCCTGACGCAATATTACAGGAGCCCGGAGCGCTACCGGGACGTTCCGGCGCGCGCGGCCATCGGCTGCGACTGGCCCTACGCGGCCCGGCGCTACAACGGCTCCGGGCCGAACAGCTATCACTACCAGACGCGCATCCTGCTGCGCCTGGCCGGTCGCGAATGGTAACGGCGACGTCCGCTCAGGCGGCGCTGGCCGAGGCCGCCGCGGCCAGGTCGTGCGGACGGCGCACAAGAGCGTCGTAAGCGGCGACCAGCCGGCGCGAGATCTCTCCCACCTCGAAGCTGTAGGAGTCGATCTCCTTGACCGGCGTCACCTCCACGGCCGTGCCGGTGATGAACACCTCGTCGGCGACGGCCAACTCGTCGGGCATGATCGCGCGTTCGACCACCTTGTAGCCCATCTCCCCGGCCAGGGCGATCACGGTGCGCCGCGTGATTCCGTCGAGGAAGCAATCCGGCGTGGGCGTATGCAGCTCGCCGTTCATGACCAGAAAGATGTTCGCGCCCGTGGCCTCGGCGATCTGGCCGCGATAGTCCAGCATCAGCGCGTCGGAATAGCCCTTGGCCTCCGCCTGGTGCTTGGAGAGCGTGCAGATCATGTAGAGGCCGGCGGCCTTGGATTTCGTCGGCGCGGTGTCCGGCGCCGGCCGCCGCCACGGCGAGACCGTCATCCGGATGCCCTGCAGGCGCGCTTCCGGCGTGAAGTAGGCCGGCCAGTCCCAGGCGGCGATGGCGACGTGAATGTGCGTCTTTTGGGCGGAGACCCCCATCATCTCGCTGCCGCGCCAGGCCACCGGGCGGACATAGCCGTCGGCAATGTTGTTGGCCTCGCACACGGCCTGCGCGGCTTCGTCGATTTCCTTGACGGAATACGGGATCTCGAAGCCAAGCAACTTTGCCGAGGTGTGCAGGCGCTCGTGATGCTCCGTCATCTTGAAGATGCTGCCCGAATAGACGCGCTCCCCCTCGAAGACGCAGCTTCCATAATGCAGGCCGTGGCTGAGGACGTGCAGGTGCGCATCGCGCCACGCCTTCATCTCGCCGTTGAACCAGATGTATCCGTCACGATCGTCAAATGGGAGCATCGCCATAATTTTCTTCCCCAAAGCCCGGGTTCGTTTCCAATTCCGTCCTCCGCCGCGCCCTCAGATCTGGGCTTGCGCGCTGCGGCGTGGGTAAGACACCATCGCGCGCGGGCCGTCAAGGCGATTCCTGCGGGCCGCACCGTGCAGGAGGCCGAGTTGCCCGTTTTGCGTCGTATTGCTTCGCCAAAAATGCCGGCTACGACACTTTCTGACCAACAGGGCTTGCGCGTCGTAACATTGTTAAGGCATATAAGTCAACATGGCTGACATAAAAACCGGACCCAATCCCCTTTTTCTGCGCGAGGAAGAATTGCGCCAGGCGATTGAACTGCTGTTCTTCGCCTACCGCGATTTCACCGCGGAGCCGGACGAGATGCTGGCGAAATTCGGTTTCGGGCGGGCGCACCACCGGGCCATCTACTTCGTGGGGCGCCATCCGGGGATCACGGTCAGCGAGCTTCTGGGCATCCTGAAGATTACCAAGCAGAGCCTGTCGCGCGTGCTCGGGCAGCTGGTCCGCGAGGGCTTCATCGTCTCGCGCCCCGGACGGCGCGACCGGCGGCAGCGCCTGCTTGAGCTCACCGACAAGGGCCGCGAGATGGAGCGCCGCCTGACCGAGAACCAGCGTCAATTGATCGCGCGCACCTACCGCGAGGCCGGCGCCGAGGCGGTTGAGGGATTCCGGCGGGTCTTGAAGGGGATGATCAACGAGGAAGACCGCAAGCGCTTCCAACGACCCGAGGCGCCTGCCGGCCACGGCCGGCAGGACTAGGCAGTCACGGCGGCGCCGCGGGCGAGGACGGTCCGCGCTGCCGGGCGGCTCTGGAAGCCGGCCCTTGACGCGCCTATAGTTCGGGCATGGAACAGGAGCCGGCGCACATCCTCGTCGTCGATGACGACACCCGCCTGAGGCAGCTACTGAGCCGCTACCTCAGCGACCAGGGATTCCGCGTCACCACGGCCGGCGATGCCGCCGACGCGCGGCGCAAGCTGGGCTCCCTGGCCTTCGATTTGCTCGTGCTCGACATCATGATGCCGGGCGAGAGCGGGCTGGAGCTGACGAAGTCGCTGCGCAGCGACAGCGAGGTGCCGATCCTGCTGCTCACGGCGATGAACGAATCGGACGACCGGATCGAGGGCTTTCTCTCCGGCGCCGACGACTATTTGCCGAAACCCTTTGAGCCGCGCGAACTGGTGCTGCGCATTCATTCGATCCTTCGCCGCGTTCCCTCCGAGCTCAATGACGAGCGCATCAGCACCCTGCATTTCGGGGAATTCCAGTTCGACATGGCGCGTTCCGAACTTCGCCGCGACGACAGTTACGTGCGGCTGAGCGACGTCGAGGTAAAGCTGTTGCAGGCCCTCGCCCGGCAGGCGGGTGAGGCCGTCAGCCGCGAGAAGCTCTCGGACGAGTTGGGAAGCGGCACCAACCCGCGCACCGTCGATGTGCAGATGGCGCGGCTCCGGCGGAAGATCGAGCGCGACCCGAAATATCCGCAATACCTGCGCACTGTGCGCGGTGTCGGCTATGTGCTGGTGCCCGACCGATGACCAGCGTCTCTCATCCCGACGGCAAGGCGGGCGCACCGAGCCCGGAAGCCGCAGCACGGCAGGAACGCCGTTCGGACACGCCGACGGTGGCGACAGCCTATCCGCCCGGCATGCGGCGACCCTGGCTCCGGCGGATCATGCCGAAAACGCTGCTGGGTCGAACGCTGGCGATCATGATGATCCCGCTGGTGCTGCTGCAGCTGATCTCCACATGGATGTTCTATGACCGGCACTGGGATACGGTCACCCGCCGGTTGTCGGAAAGCGTCTCCAACGACATCTCCGCCGTCGTCCAGTTGATCCAGGAGCATCCCGAGGTATTCAACGAAGAAGAATTGGTGGAGTTCGCGCGCCAGCGGCTGTGGCTGCACGTGAACTATCGTCCCGGCGACCGCCTGCCCGACGAGGTGCCGAAGCCGGGCTTCAGCATCCTCGACCGCAAGCTGCACGAGGCGCTGAACCAGGCGCTGGACTATCCCTTCGCGATGAACACCTCCTACGCCGAAGACCTCGTGGAAATCCGGGTCGGCCTGCCGGAAGGCGTGCTGCGCGTGCTGGTCTCACGCAAGCGGCTGTTCAGCTCCACCACCTACATCTTCATCATGTGGATGGTGGGCTCTTCCATCGTGCTTTTCGGCGTGGCCACGGTGTTCCTGCGAAACCAGGTGCGCCCCATCCGCCGCCTGGCCATCGCCGCCGACCGCTTCGGCAAGGGCCGAGACGTGCCCGACTTCAAGCCAGAAGGCGCCAGCGAGGTCCGGCAGGCGGCGGCCGCCTTCATCCGCATGCGCGAGCGCATCAAGCGGCAGATCGACCAGCGCACGGAGATGCTGGCGGGCGTCAGCCACGACCTGCGCACGCCGCTCACCCGCATGAAGCTCGAGCTCGCCATGCTTGGCGACAATCCGGAGGCGCGCAGCCTGGCCGACGACGTCGTGGAAATGGAAAGCATGGTGGAGGGCTATCTGGCCTTCGCCCGCGGGGAAGGCCAGGAGCAGCAGAGCGACACCAGCCTGGGCGAGCTGATTCGCGAGGTGGCCGACAGCGCCCGGCGCGAGGGGGCGTCGCTGGACCTGCACATCGAGGAGGACGTGCGCCTGCCGCTGCGCCGCGAGGCCATGCGCAGATGCCTGCACAACTTGGTGAAGAACGCCCAGCGTTACGGCGGCAACAACATCGCCGTGGGCCTGGGCCGGCGCGGTCAGATTGCGGAGATCACGGTGGACGACGACGGCGCCGGCGTTCCCGAGGGGCGGCGCGAGGATGTCTTCAAGCCCTTTTACCGGCTGGAATCCTCACGAAATCCACAGACCGGCGGGACCGGCCTCGGCCTCACCATCGCCCGCGACGTGGTCAGGGGCCACGGCGGTGAACTGAGCTTGGAAGACGCGCCTGGCGGCGGCCTGCGCGCCCGCGTTCAGATTCCGATCTAGCCCGCTAGAAACGGTCAATCACCGCGACGCCCAGACCCTTGAACTCGCGCATGTCGGCCAGGACGTCCCCCGCCTCTTCCAGGCTCACGCGGCGGGTGACCATGCGGCCCGGTTCGACGCGGCCGGCGGCAACCATCTCGAAGATGCCCGGCAGGCGGTGGGCGGCCACCCCGCGGCTTCCCAGCAGCGAAAGCTGGCGGCGGTAGACCACGTCCATTGGCATGGCCGGGGCAACGTGCGCGCCCGCCGGCATTCCGATCTGCACATGCCGTCCCAGCGGACGCAGGCTGAGGACGGAGTTGCGCATGGTCTCCGAGACGCCGAGCGCATCCACGGACACGTGCGCGCCGCCGCCAGTGATATCGAGTACCGCCTCGGCCACATCGTTGCTGTCCCGCGCGTTGAGCGTCGCATTGGCGCCCAGCTCGCGCGCCAAGGCCAGCTTCTCGTCGCCGATGTCCACGGCCAACACGCTGGCGCCCAGCGCCGCGCCCAGCATGACGGCGGAAAGACCCACGCCGCCGCAGCCGTGCACGGCCAGCCATTCGCCGGGCCCAAGGCCGGCGCGCTCGACCAGGCCGCGATAGGCGGTGGTGAAGCGGCAGCCCATGCCGGCGGCCTCAACCGGGTTGGAGGCCTCGGGCAGCCGTTCCAGGTTGAAGTCCGCGCGCGGCAGCGCGATGAACTCGGCGAATGCGCCCCAGCCGGTAAAGCCCGGCACATACTGGTCGGGGCAGACCGTGGGATCTCCCGACCGGCAGGCCGGGCATTGCCCGCAGGCGATGATGAAGGGCGCCACGACCCGGTCGCCCGCCTTCCAGCGCCGGCAGTCCGGGCCAACAGCCTCCACCGTACCGGCGAACTCGTGGCCCGGCACGTGCGGCAGCACCACGTCCGGGTCCGTGCCGACCCAGCCGTGCAGGTCGCTGCGGCAAATCCCGCAAGCTTCGACGCGCACCACCACGCCGTCAGCCGGTGGCGCCGGATCGGGCACCGTTTCGATCTTTAGCGCTTCGTTGAAGGCATGAAAGATGGCCGCGCGCATGGGCTCCACCCCGTTTTCCCAGGTTGTGTTTTTTTGGCCCCGCCCCGCGGCCCGCGGCCCCGTCAGACCAGCGCGTGCTTCATCTCGTGCCCGGGCGGCGAGCCCTCCTTGAGGCCTTCGTCGTGGGCATCGGAGATGACCAGGTGGATGCGCGGTTCCTTGCTGGCGTTGATCGCCGTATGGGTCATGCGCGCGTCCATCTCGTAGAGATATCCATCGGCCGGAATGTGATGGAAGGTGCCCTGATCGCCCTGCATGTGGATCAGGTAGCAGGCCGGGTTGGTGACGATCGCGTAATGCCACCTGAGCGTGGTGTCCCAATGGATCGACAGGCAGGATTTGGGCGGCATCTTGATCAGCCGCGTGCGTCCGAACTGGAAGGGCAGCTTGCGCAGCAGCGATTCCACCGCCGTGCCCGCGAATTCCTCGTTGATGACCTGGAACTCGCTTTCGCGCACATCATCCGGCAGCCAGGAGATGTATTCGTGAAGCGGGTCCTCCGAGCCTGGCCGTGAGGTGACGTTGAGCACCCCGTGCCGATCGAAATGTCCGTCCACGGATTTCGCCGCAGCAATCATGCCTTCGATGTCCTCGAAGACATCGGTCTTGCGGATCATCGAGGTCATGGGGCCGCCCTCCTGCGGTAGACGCGTATCGAACGCTGGCCGCGGGCACCGAATTCCAGATGGTCGATGTCGCAGCCGACAAGATACTCGTAACGCGGCGGGATCATCTCCTGCAAGGCCGCGCAATGCGGCGTCACCAATTCGAAGATGACCAGCCCGTCGGGCCTGAGCGGCGCCTCGGCGAGCCCCAGGATTTCCAGCCAGTCGCGCCGGTCGCCGCCCTTGCCCTGCTTGGTCCAGGTGCGCCCGATTCCGGCCCAGACGACCGCGTCGAGCTGCCGGATCGGAGAGACGAAATCGCGGAAATCGCCGACGTGAAAATGGGTTTCGCCCGGACGGTCGCCAAAACGACGCTTGGCCTCGGCGACGGCCGTCTCGGAGATGTCTATGCCGACATAGGCCATGTCCGGCGGCAGATGCGGCAGCAGCGGGCCCGACCCGCATCCGATGTCCAGCACGCTGCGCGCGCCGTAATGGCGGAGATAGGCGGCGATGGTGGCCATGCGCGGCGCCATGCCGATATCGAGGATGTAGTCGTAGGCGCCCGTCCGGTAGGCCTCGTCCTGGGTATCCAGGTTGTAGCGAAGCTTCTGGCCCTCGTCGATCCAGACGGATTTGTCGGACATGCCTATCCTCGACCTGGCGCGTGCCTCGTCGGATTTCCCGGCGGACGCGCCGAAATGCAAATATCACCGGCGACTAAAGCACACCGAGGCACCAA
>JAWVYK010000060.1:0-12520 GCA_033722755.1 Rhodovibrionaceae bacterium
AGGCCCCAGGTGAGCCAGGGCAGCCAGGCGGCGATGCGCTGATGCTTGTGCGAGAGGGCGGATTCCGATGGCGATGGCGGCATGACGCGGCACGCGGACCTGGCCGCTCAGCCGGCGCCCGCGCGACCGACCGCCTGGGCCGACAATTCCGCCGTGGCGTCCCGGCCGTCTTCGTCATAGCGCTCGTAGCGGCGCAGCACGTGCAGCAGATGATCCTGCATGGCCCGGGCAGCCGCTTCGCCGTCGCGCGCGGCGATGGCCGCGAAGACGGCCTCGTGCTGGCTCAGGAAGGCGCGGTCGTCCGCCTCGGTGGCGCTCAGCGTGTAGCGGTGGAAGGCCAGCATTTCCTCGAGAATGTCGCCCAGCACGCCCATCAGATGAAGATAGACGGAACTTCCCGCCGCCTTGGCGATAGCCAGGTGGAAGGCCAGATCGTCCTCCGCCTTGTGCCGGTGGTGGCGGTGCGGGTCCTGCATGGCGCGCAGCTTTGCCTCGATCTCTGCGATCTGCGTGTCGTCGGCCCGTTCCGCCGCCCGTCGCGCGGCCCAGGATTCCAGCTGCACGCGGATCTCCGCGAGGTCGTGCAGGTTGTCCACGTCGTGGCGCACCAGCTTCGTTAGCGCGGCTTCCATATCCTCGGTGGACGCGATTATGCGCGTGCCGCCTCCCTGAATGGCCTGCACGAAACCCTGCGCCTTCAACTGCTGCAAGGCGGCGCGGATGGACACCCGGCTAACGTTCATCATGTCGGCAAGCTGGCGTTCGCCCGGAAGGCGCTCGCCCGGCGCCAAACGCCCGCTGGCAATCAGCCGCATGAGCTCCTGCGCGACGCGGTCCGACACGCGCTCGCGCTCGATGGCCTGGAATCTCGGGTCGGCTTCGCCGGCGCTGGACATGCGTTGCAATCCCTTCTTGGCCAATGCGACTACCGGATTGTGGGATAGACCACCGGCCTATTGGTATCACCACTTGGCGCGCATTTTCGGCCGGCCGACCGAAGAGGTCAAGCCGGGTGCTTGCTTCGGGAATCCCTCGGTGAGGCGGTCAGTGTATCGTTGCCGAACCCGCTGTCGATGCGCCGGTGACGACGCTGCCTTTCTGTGCCGGGCGAAGGGGCAGATTGTGCCGACCCAGCACGAGGGCAATCTGCGAGACCGCCTCGATCATATCGCCCACGCCGTGGGGAAGGACCAGCGCCTGCGCATGGCCGACAGCCCGGCGGGCTTGGCCTGTGGCGGTCGCGGCAAACACGTCGACCAAGGCGTGCTCCTCGGCGCTGCGCAACGGACAGCACGGCTGGTGATAGCCGAAATCCGCGAGGGCATGCCGGCGAAGCAGATTGACGCACCGCGCCAGCGAGGAAACGAGGCGCCGCCCATCCGCCGCGCCGAAACGGCGGGCGCATTCGTTCCATACGGCGGTCCATTGATCCGCGTTGTTGTCGCGGAGGCCTTGGACCCAACCGCGAAAGCACCAGAGAAAGAAGGTCTGCGCAGAGACATGATCTGGATCGATCGCGGCGTGATGCGGAAAGGACCAGCGCATGGATGAATTTACCGTTCAATGCAGGGACGCAAGGCCACGTTAATGCAATTGCAAATCATTCGCAACCAAGAACGGTCCCATTGAGAAAGATTTTTTGCAGAGCAGGCAGATTCGGGCGGGGGAGTTCAGACCACCTGGAAGCCGTGAGCGTAGGGGTCGCGCTCGTCGATGAAGATCGTATTGTAGCCCGTAATCCGCGCCCAGCCCTCGATCGAGGGGACGATGCCGGCATGGTTGCCAATCCGCGCCTCGTCTTCCACGCGACCGCGGAACAGAGAGCCGATAATGGATTCGTGCACGAAATCGTCGCCGACCTTCAGCTCCCCGCGCGCGGCCAGTTGCGCCATGCGCGCAGAAGTGCCCGTGCCGCAGGGACTGCGGTCGATCGCCCGGTCGCCGTAGAAGACCGCGTTGCGGGCGTGCGCGCCCGGCTGCGTCGGCGCTCCCGTCCACATGACGTGACTGCAGCCGCGGATCGTCTCGTCCTCCGGGTGGACGAGGCTGACCGCCTCGTTCACGGCGCGGCGGACCAGGGGCGACAGCCGCAGGATATCGCCCGCCCCGAGCGCTTCCATGCCCGGGTAGGCGGCCTGCGGCTCGACAATGGCGTAGAAGTTGCCGCCATAGGAGACATCCAGCGTGAGCGCGCCCAGGCCCGGCACCTCGACCTGCACGTCCTGGGCGGCCAAATAGGCGCCCACGTTGCGGATCCGGACGGAATCCACATAGCCGCCGTCCATGCTAAAGCGCGCCTCGACCCGGCCCGCCGGCGCGTCGAGCGCCAGCACGCCCGCTTCGCGCGGCTGCACCAGCCCGCGCTCCACCGCAAAGGTGACGGTGCCGATGGTGCCGTGGCCGCACATTGGAAGGCAGCCGCTGGTTTCGATGAAGACGATGCCGACGTCGCAGTCCGCGCGCGTCGAGGGATAGAGGATCGCCCCTGACATCATGTCGTGGCCGCGCGGCTCGAACATCAGCCCCGTCCTGATCCAGTCGTAGTCGCGCAGGAACAGCTGCCGGCGCTGGCTGGCGCTGTCGGCCTCGAGCAGCGGCGCGCCGCCGGCCACCAGGCGCACCGGATTGCCGCAGGTATGCCCGTCGATGCAGAAGAAGGTATTGGGTTTCATGGCCTCTGGCTTCGTCCTGGGCGCATTAAAGAACCGGCCCGCCGGCCCGGTCAACGTTGCCCGCCGCGCAGCGCACACGCCTTGCCGAGCTTCCGGCGATGCGACTATATAGGTCGGTCATGTCCGAGGCGCTATCCAGCACATCCGAGGAGGAGGAAAACGGGTTGCCTGTCCTTCGGGCGCCCGACGAACCGGGGCCCTGCGAGGTGGTCAACGAGGCCGGCCGTGCTCCTGTCCTGCTGGTCTGCGACCATGCCAGCAATTTCATTCCCCGGTCCCTGGACAACCTGGGACTGAGCGAAGCCGAGCTGCAGCGGCACATCGCCTGGGACATCGGC
Organism: Rhodovibrionaceae bacterium; assembly: GCA_033722755.1. Taxonomy (GTDB): domain Bacteria; phylum Pseudomonadota; class Alphaproteobacteria; order Kiloniellales; family Rhodovibrionaceae; genus JAWVYK01. The sequence goes on from JAWVYK010000060.1 coordinate 3,011, forward strand.
ATTGCCGAAGTGACGCGGGGGTTGGCCGAACGGCTGGACGCGCCGGCGCTGCTCAGTCATTTCTCGCGCTTGGTGATCGACCCCAACCGCTCGCTGGAGACGGAAAGCTCCATCCCCGTCGAAAGCGACGGCGTCGCGATTCCCGGCAACCAGGGGCTGAGCGCGCGCGAGCGCCAGGCCAGGGTCGCCCAGTTCTTCCGACCCTATCAGCAGACCATCGGCCGGTACCTCGACCGCATGTCCGCCGAGGGCCCTGGTCCGGCTATGATCTCCATGCATTCCTTCACTCCGGTCATCAACGGTCGCGAGCGGCCCTGGAAGATTGGAGTTCTGTGGAACCGGGATCCGCGCATCCCGATGCCGGTCATGAATGAGCTGGCGGCCCGCGGCATTCCCTACGGCGACAACGAGCCCTATTCCGGGCGCGACTATCACGGTTACACGATTCACCAGCAGGCCGAACCACGCGGCATTCCGAATATTCTGCTGGAGGTTCGCCAGGACCTGATCGACACGCGCGCCGGCGCGGCGGAGTGGGTGGAGATTCTGGCAGACCTGTTGGCGCCCATTCTTGCCGACCCCGCGATCTATCGGGCAGAGTGCGCGCCCGCGGGCGTGGCGGCGGAGAACCGGGAGAGTCCCTGATGGCCCAAGAACCGAGCTTCACGATCGGCATCGAGGAGGAATACCTGGTCGTCGATCCGGAAAGCCGGGATCTGGTCAGCGAACTGCCCGCCAGCCTGATGGAGGAGTGCGAGCGCCGCCTGGAAGGCCAGGTCACGTCGGAATTCCTTCGTTCGCAGATCGAGATCGGCACCCGGGTGTGCAATTCGATCCGCGAGGCCCGGGAGGAGCTCGCCCACCTTCGGCGCACGGTGATCGAGGTGACCGAGGATCACGGGCTCTCCCTGATCGCCTCGTCGACCCACCCCTTTGCCGCCTGGAACGCCCAGAAGCATACCGACAAGGAGCGCTACAACATCCTGGCGCGCGATATGCAGGCCGTTGCGCGCCGCCTCGTCATCTGCGGCATGCACGTGCACGTCGGCCTCGACGATGACGAACTGCGCATCGACCTGATGAATCAGGTCAGCTATTTCCTGCCGCACCTGCTCGCGATGTCGACCTCCTCGCCCTTCTGGCGCAGCGAGGACACCGGCCTGAAATGCTACCGTATCGCCGTCTTCGACGAGTTGCCGAGGACCGGCTTGCCGGAGATCTTCGAAAGCTGGGGCGAATTCCAGCGTCACCTGGACATCCTGATCTCCGCCGGTCTGGTCGAGGACGCCAGCAAGCTGTGGTGGGACGTGCGCCCGTCCGCACGCTTTCCCACGCTGGAGCTGCGTATTCCGGATATCTGCACGCGCGTGGACGACGGCATCACCGTGGCGGCGGTCTATACCTGCCTTTTGCGCATGCTCTATCGGCTGAAGCGCACCAATCAGCGCTGGCGCAAGTACGCCAACATGCTGGTGCAGGAAAATCGCTGGCGGGCGCAGCGCTATGGGATCGACGAGGGCCTCGTGGATTTCGGCAAGGGCGAGATACACCGCTATGCCGATCTGCTGGACGAGATTCTGACGCTGACCCGCGAAGACCAGGAAACAGCGGACTGCGTCGAGGAGTGCGAGCGCGCGCGCGAGATCGTCCGGCGCGGGACCAGTGCCCACTGGCAGCTGGAGGTGTACCGCGACGCGCGCATCGAAGGCGCGGACCAGATGGAGGCGCTGCGCCGCGTGGTCGACATGCTGATCGAGGAAACGCGCGCCGGTCTGTGACGTCTCGGCGCGCCGGCAGAGCATGTCCTTGGGGGTGGCAAGACGCGCCCGAAGGACCAAATAGCCGACTAGAAGGCGTTTCGCCGCGCCGCCTTACCGGCGTGTGCGGCCAGTGAGACACGTTTCGAGGAGGAGACGACCATGGATGACCAAACGCGCATCGAGCTCGAAGCCGCGGCCTTCCGTCGGCTGGTGCAGCATCTGCGCGAGCGCACCGACGTGCAGAACATCGACATGATGAATCTCGCCGGATTCTGCCGGAACTGCCTGTCGAAATACTACCTCGCCGCCGCAGAGGAGCGGGGCGTCGAGATGGACTACGACAAGGCCCGCGAGATTGTCTACGGCATGCCCTACGCAGAGTGGAAGGCGAAGTATCAGACCGAGGCGACGCCCGAGCAGAAGGCACAGTTCGAGGAGTCGCACAAAGCGTCCGGCCACTGAACCGGACGGCCGGAATTCGCTGTGGATAACCTGGCGACCCGCGTTGCCAAATCGCGGGTGCGGCGCTAGGTTCGCCGCTCGGCTCTTACCCTGTTTTTTGCAATTGGAGACTGGTCGTCATGGCGGATGCCGGCGTTGCGGAAGAGCGCCTGAAGTCGTTCATCGAGCGCGTTGAGCGTCTTGAGGAGGAGAAGGCGGCCCTGACGGGCGACATCCGCGAGGTGTACTCGGAGGCGAAGGCGGCCGGCTTCGACACCAAGATCATGCGCCAGGTGGTGCGGCTCAGGAAAATGGACAGGGCCGACCGTCAGGAGCAGGAAGAGCTCCTGGACATCTACAAGCGCGCCGTGGGGCTCGACTGACGGCCCTGTCGCGTAATTCGCAGGCTGGACCGATTGCTATTCGGCGGCCTCGTCGGTCGCCTCTTCCACCTTGTCGCCGGCTTCCTCGACGGCGTCCTTGGCCTCTTCGGTCATCTCCTCGACCGCTTCGCCGGCTTCCTCGGCGGCATCCGCGGCCTCGTCCTCGCTGTCTTCGCCGCAGGCCGAAAGCCCGCCGGCTACGGCGAACATGAGACCTGAAGCAAGCGCCAGGGCCAAGGGGCTGCGGCGGCGCGGCGTATCGGGGGCGTTCTCGCGCGGCATCGTTCTCTCCCATTCACTGCAGCTGTGAAGTATGAGGTTTCGATACTAGCAAACGCCGATGCCGCTACGGCCGTTCCCACCTGCATTTGATTCAGAAATTCTCCACCCAGGGCCGAAGGTCGAGTTCCTGCGTCCAGGTGCTGCGCGGTTGGCGGTGTATCTGCCAGTAGGTCTCGGCGATGCCATCGGGGCTGAGCAGCGCATCCTCGCCGCGCTCGGCGCTGCTGTAGCGGCCGCCGCGCGCCTCGTTTTCGATCTGTCCGTCGATGATGACGTGGGCCACGTGCACACCTTCCGGCCCGAGCTCGCGGGCCATGGACTGCGCCAGCGCCCGCAGGCCGAATTTCGGCACCGCCAGGTTGGCGAAGCGCGCGCCCCCGCGCAGCGAGGCGGTGGCGCCGGTGAAGATGATGGTGCCCCGGCCGGCCTCGACCATGCCGCGGGCCGCCGCCTGGCCGACATGGAAGCCGCCCAGGCAGCCGATGCGCCAGCAGTGCTCGAGCGTCGCCCCGTCGTTCTCCAGAATGCCGGCCGGCTTGAAGGTGCCGGCGTTGTAGACCACCAGATCCGGCTGGCCCATATCCTGGGCCACGGCGTCGAACAGCTTGTTCACAGAGCCTTCCTCCGCCGCGTCGCATTCGTAGGCGCGCCCGCCGACCTCGCTGGCGAGTTCCTGCAGATCGTCCACCCGCCGGCGGGCGATCGCGACGCTCATGCCTTCCTTGGCGAAACGTCGGGCAAGGGCCGCGCCCAGGCCCGGTCCCGCGCCGACGACGACGGCGATTCCGTTGCTCATTTTCCCAAGTCCTCCCGGTTCATGCTGGCTTTCGCGAAGGCAGGCTAGCGTGTCGCCGCCCGGTGCGCCAAACACAACCGGCGACCCGCGAATGGCCGGGCTCCCGGCCCGGAACGAAACAGGCCGGGCATCGCTGCCCGGCCTGCATCGGTGTCCCGCGTAACGCGGCTTATTCCGCCGCCGTCGCCGTGGGGGCGGGGTTGCGGAACTGCTGCAAGAGCTCCGCCTCGCGCGCTTTCGCCTTTTCGACGTTGGCCTCCTTGATGTGGCCGAAGCCGCGCATCTTCTCAGGCAGCTTCGCGATCTCGACGGCCAGCGCATGGTTGTCGTGGTTCAGGCCGCCGATCAGCTCTTCCACAAGCTCGAAATAGTCCTCGCGAAGCTGGCGCTCCATCTTGCGCTCGGCCGAGTAGCCGAAGACGTCGAAGGGGGTCTCGCGCAGGCGCCTCAGCTTGGCCAGGATGCCGAAGGCCTTCAGCATCCAGGCCCCGTAGGTCTTCTTCTTCAGGTGCCCGGTGGACGCATCGCGGTCCGCAAGCGCCGGCGGGGCCAGATGGAAGGTGAGCTTCAGGTCGCCCTCGAACTGCTGGTGCAGCTTCTTCATGAACTCGCCGTTGGTGTAGAGGCGCGCGACCTCGTACTCGTCCTTGTAGGCCATCAGCTTGAAGGCGCTTTTCGCCACGGCTTGCTTCAGACCTTCCAGGCCGGGGGCCTTGTCCTTCTCAGCCGCGGCGACACGGTCCACCAGGTCCTTGTAGCGCGCCGCATATGCGCTGTCCTGGTAGTCCGTCAGGAACTCGACACGCCGCTCGATCATCTCGTCCACGCTCTCGGAGAGCTTCTCGCTGGGCGGCTCGGCCTGCGGCTCCGCAAGCCTGGCGACGGCGGCCAGGTCGACGGCGGCGCGCCGACCCCATTCGAAGGCCTGCTTGTTCGCATCGATGGCCACGCCGTTCAGTTCAATGGCCTGGTCGATCGCCTGCTTGCTGATCGGCACCAGCTCCTTCTGCCAGGCGTAGCCCAGCATGAAGAGATTGGTTGCGATGGAATCGCCCATCAGCGCGGTGGCGATCTCCGTCGCCTCCAGGAAATCGACCCGTTCCTTGCCGGTTTCCCGCTCGATGCGGTCGTGCAGCGCCTTGCCCGGAAAGACGTAATCCGGGTTGCGGGTGAATTCGCCGGTCACCGTCTTGTGGCCGTTGATGATGGCGCGTGTTTCGCCGTTGTGCACCTTGGCCAGCGCATCCTTGCCCGCGGCGGTCACCAGATCGCAGCCCAGCAGCAGCCTGGCGCCGCCGGCCGAGACGCGCACGGCGTGAATGTCCTCGGGCTTCTCGGCGATGCGCACGTGGCTCACGACCGCGCCGCCCTTTTGCGCCAGCCCGGTCATGTCGAGGACCGAGCAGCCCTTGCCTTCGATATGGGCGGCCATGCCCAGCAGTGCGCCGATCGTCACCACGCCGGTGCCGCCGACGCCGGTGACAACGATGCCGTAGGGCTCTGGCAGGTCGGGCAGCTTGGGCTCCGGCAGGGCACTCCATTCGGCGTCGGCGCCTTCGCCTTTCGCGCCGGCCTTGGCCTTGCGGATCTTCGCGCCCTCCACCGTGACAAAGGACGGACAGAAGCCCTTCAGGCACGAGAAGTCCTTGTTGCAGGACGACTGGTCGATGGCCCGTTTGGTGCCGAACTCGGTCTCCTGCGGGACGATGGACACGCAGTTAGACTGCTCGCCGCAGTCGCCGCAGCCCTCGCAGACCAAGTCGTTGATGAAGACGCGCTTGTCCGGATCGGGATAGGTGCCACGCTTGCGCCGCCGGCGCTTTTCCGCCGCGCAGGTCTGGTCGTAGATGATCGCGGTTACGCCCTCGGTCTCGCGCAGATCGCGCTGGATTTCGTCCAGCTCGTCGCGGTGGTGCACAGAGACTCCGGGCGCGAAGTCAGCGCCCGCGGGATATTTCTCCGGCTCGTCGCTCACCACCACGATGCGCTTGACGCCTTCATCGTGGAGTTGGCGGCTGATCATCATCGGATCGAGGGGTCCGTCGACCGGCTGGCCGCCGGTCATGGCCACCGCATCGTTGAACAGGATCTTGTAGGTGATGTTCACCTTCGCCGCGACGGCCGCGCGGATGGCCAGAAGGCCGGAGTGGTAGTACGTGCCGTCGCCCAGGTTGGCGAAGACGTGCTTGGTCTTGGAGAACGGCGCCTGGCCGACCCAGGGCACACCCTCGCCGCCCATCTGCGTGAAGGTCGCGGTCTCGCGGTCCATCCAGATGGCCATGTAGTGGCAGCCGATGCCGGCCAGGGCGCGGCTGCCCTCGGGCACCTTGGTGGAGGTGTTGTGCGGACAGCCGGAGCAGAAGTAGGGAATGCGCTCGATCGGCGCCTTCTCGCCGGAGATCGTGCGTTCCTTTTCCTCCAGAAACTTGAGGCGCCGCTCGATCTTCTCGCTGGTGTGAAAGCGGCCGATGCGCTTGGCGATGGCCCGTGCGATCTGCGCCGGCGAAAGCTCGCCGTTGGACGGCAGAATCCAGTCACCCTTTTCATCGAACTTGCCGACGAGGCGGGGGCGCATGTCCTCGCGCCAGTTGTAGAGCTGTTCCTTCAACTGGTTTTCGATGAGCGCGCGTTTTTCCTCGACCACGAGAATCTCTTCCAGGCCCTCGGCGAACTTGCGCGCGCCCTCGCGCTCGAGCGGCCAGGGCATGCCGACCTTGTAGACGCAGATGCCGATGTCGGCGGCCATCTTCTCGTCGATGCCCAGGTCATCGAGCGCCTGACGCACGTCCAGATAGGACTTGCCGGCGGTGACAATGCCGAAGCGCCGCTTCGGGCTGTCCATGACCGTCTTGTCGATCTTGTTGGCGCGCGCGAAGGCGAGCGCGGCGTAAAGCTTGTGCCGGTGCAGGCGAAGCTCCTGGTCGAGCGGGTGGTCGGGCCAGCGGATGTTGAGGCCGCCCTCGGGCATCTCGAAATCCTCCGGCGTCACGATCTCGATCCGGTGCGGATCGACGTAGACGCTGGCGGAACTGTCGACCGTCTCGGCGATGGTCTTGAATCCGACCCAGCAGCCGGAATAGCGGCTCATCGCCCAACCGTAGATGCCGAGATCGAGGAACTCCTGGACCCCGGCGGGATTGAGCACCGGGATCATGGCGTCCATGAAGGTGTATTCGCACTGGTGGGCGCAGGTCGAGGACTTCGCCGTGTGGTCGTCGCCGGCCAGCAGCAGCGTGCCGCCGTGCTTGGCGCTGCCCGCCATGTTGCCGTGGCGGAAGACATCGCCGGAGCGGTCCACGCCCGGGCCCTTGCCGTACCACATGGCGTAGACGCCGTCGTAATTGCTGTCGCCGAAGATGTCGCCCTGCTGCGAGCCCCAGATCGCAGTCGCCGCCAGGTCTTCGTTCACGCCCGGCTGGAACTTGATGTGGTTGTTGGCGAGGAAACGGCGTGCCTTCCAGAGCTGCTGATCGAGGCCACCCAACGGCGACCCGCGGTAGCCGGAGATGAAACAGCCGGTGTTCAGCCCCTGGGCCACGTCGCGTTGGCGCTGCATCATCGGCAGCCGCACGAGCGCCTGCGTGCCGGTCAGGAAAATCCGTCCGGATTCGAGCGTATACTTGTCGTCGAGCGTCACCGCTGCCTGGGCCATATTCATCCTCCCAACAGGCCGTTCCGGCCATTATTGAAGTGGTGTCGCTTCGCCGGTGCTTCCATAGGCGCCACTGTTCGACAACCCATGTATTGCGGCGGCAGGCTGGCGCAAGCGCCGCTTCCATGCAATGCCCCGGCGCTTGTTGCCGGCGGCGCTGGCTCTGGCGCGAAGGCTGGACCAGCCCACCCGTGAAGCGTCCGTGCTGAACCGCAATAAAGGTAAGCTATACTGACCTATTTTGCAAGCCATCAGGATGTGCTCTCTTGCGACGGAAGCCGCGGGTGTGCGCTACCGCCGAGCCTCGAGCCGCCGATCAATCCTGCGTGATCGCACGGCTCGCATCTGCTGGCCGGCGCTAGTAGAGCGCCTCGAGGCGGTCCTGAAAGGCTTCCTTGATCTTGTGCCGCCGGATTTTCATCGTCGGCGTCAGCATGTCGTTATCTACGGTGAAGGGCTCTGGTGCGACGGTGAACCGCCGGACCTTTTCCAGATTCGAGGCACGCTGGTTCACCCGCGAGATGATGCCATCGATCGCCTTCCTGAACTCGGCATCCTCGCTAAGCTCGGACGGCTCGCGGCTCTTGTCGTGCTCCCGGGCCCAGGCGTCCACCCACTCCTGGTCCGGCACGATGATCGCGACCAGGTGCGGGCGCTTGTCGCCGTAGACCATAGCCTGCGAGATTTCCGGCTGCAGCGTGAGAAAACCCTCGACGCGCGCCGGCGAGATGTTGTCGCCGCCGGAGAGCACGATGATGTCCTTCTTCCGGTCGGTGATCCGCAGATAGCCGTCCTCGTCGAAGTCGCCGATGTCGCCGGTATGCAGCCATCCATCGACCAGGGTCGCGCGGGTTTCGTCCTCGCGGCGCCAATAGCCCTTCATCACCAGTTCGCCGCGCACCAGGATTTCGCCGTCGTCCGCGATCTTGACCTCCACGCCTTTCAGGGGCGGACCCACGGTGTGCATTTTGACGCGGCGCGGCGGATTGGCGGAAATTACCGGCGCCGCCTCGGTCTGACCGTAGCCCTGCAGAATCCGCAGGCCGAGCGCGGTGAAGAAGATGCCGATCTCGGGATTGAGCGCCGCGCCGCCGGAGACCATGGCCTTGAGCCGGCCGCCGAAGCGCCCGCGCACCTTGTTACGGACCAGGCGGTCGACGAAGAAATCCAGAATGCGCTCGCCCAGCCCCAGGCTCGTCGGGTCGTTGTAGCGCTTGCGCCCGAGCTTCTCCGCCAGATCGAAAAGCTGTTTCTTGCGGCCGCCTTCCTTCGCAACGCCGCGCCGGATTCGCTGGTGCATGGATTCATACAGGCGCGGCACCGCGGTCATGATCGTCGGTCTGGCCTCGGCCAGGTTGTTCAGCAGCGACTCTACGCCTTCGGCATAGTAGATCTCGGCGCCGATGGTGATCGGAAAGTACTGGCCCGCCGTATGCTCGTAAGAGTGCGACAAGGGCAGAAACGACAGAAACACCTCGTGCCCCAGGCCGATCTCTTTCAGCAGATAATAGGCGCCCATGCAGTTGCAGATGATGTTGCCGTGGCTGAGCATCACGCCTTTGGGCGTGCCGCCCGTGCCCGAGGTGTAGATGAAGCAGCAGGTGTCCTCGCGTTTGAGTGCGGCTGCACGCTCCGCCACGTCGTCGGGCAGGCCGCGGCCGCGTTCGCGCAGCTCGTGCCAGTCGTGCAGCTGCAGCGCCGTATTCTGGTTGGGCAGGGTGGTGTCCACCGAAACCACCCATTTGCAGTGCGGCGCGCGCTGCGCGGCCGGTAGCAGGCGCTGCGCCAGCTTGTTCGAGGAGACGATGGCGCCGGCGGCTTCGCTGTCTGTCAGAATGTGCAGGTGGTCGTCGATCGTGTTGGTCGTGTAGGCCGGAACCGTAACGCCCCCGGCGGAGACGATGGCCAGATCGGCGATCAGCCATTCCGGCCGATTTTCCGCGACGAGCACGACACGCTGTCCCGGTTCGAGCCCGATATCGCGGAGGCCGCGGGAGATTTCGGAGACGGCCGCGCGCACCTCGGTCCAGGTGAGCGGCTGGTATTCTCCGTCTTTCTTCGCCCAGAGGAACGGCTGGTCCGGCAAGGCCTCCGCCTGCTCGAAAAAGGCCGTCGCCAGATTCTTCAGCTCTTCGTATTTCATTCGCGCTGCGCCTCCCCAGGCACGGCCGCATCGCCGATGTTCCATCGGGACTG
>JAWVYK010000061.1:0-12514 GCA_033722755.1 Rhodovibrionaceae bacterium
AGCGCGCCATCAAACGCGCGACCGGCGAGGGCGACGGTGCAAACTACGAGGAAGTGCGCTACGAGGGTTACGGCCCCGGCGGCGTGGCGGTGATCGTGGAGGCGCTGACCGACAACCGCAACCGCACGGCCTCGGAGGTGCGGTCGGCGTTCTCCAAGCACGGCGGCTCGCTGGGCGAGACGAATTCGGTTTCGTTCCAGTTCGAGCGCGTGGGCACCATCGTCTATCCGGCCGAGGTTGCGGATGTGGAGACCATGTTCGAGGCGGCCGCCGAGGCCGGCGCGCAGAACGTGGAATCCGACGAGAACGCGCACGAGGTCTCCTGTGCACCGGACGATTTCTCGGACGTGCGCGATACGCTGACCGAGCGCTTCGGCGATCCGCGCGAAGCCCGGCTGACCTGGAAGCCGCTCAACCTCGTGCCGATCGACGAGGACCAGGCGGCGACCTTGCTGAAGCTGCTGGATACGTTGGACGACAGCGACGACGTGCAGAGCGTTTCGGCGAACTACGAGATCACGGAAGACGTGCTGGAGCGGTTGACCGCCTAGGCCCGCTCGAGGGCCGCCGGCACGTGGGCGCAGGGGCAGGGGCATTCGGCCCGCCCTGCGAGGATAGGGGGCGAGACGGACGCGATGCGTGTCATCGGACTGGACCCGGGACTTCGCCGCACCGGCTGGGGCGTCATTGACGCCGAGGGTGCGCGGCTGAGTCACGTGGCCAACGGGGTGGTTGATACCGACGCCAGCGACGATCTGGCGCAGCGCTTGCTGATCCTGCGCCGCGGCATCGCCGCGGTGGTGGCCGAGCACGCGCCGCAGGAGGCGGCGGTCGAGGTGAGCCTGGCCAATAAGAACCCGGATTCCACCCTCAAGCTCGGTATGGCCCGCGGCATATCGCTGATGGTCCCGGCCGAGGTCGGCCTGCCGGTCGCCGAGTACCTGCCGATGATCGTCAAGAAATCGGTGGTGGGCACCGGACACGCTGCAAAGGAACAGGTGCAGATGATGATCGCCCGCCTGCTGCCGGGCTGCGAAATCGCCGCGGCGGATGCCGCCGACGCCCTTGCCGTCGCGGTGTGTCACGCGCACCACGCCGCAACCGGCCGGAGCTGGGCCAAAGGCGTCGACGATCCCCTGGCCGCGCTGGGAGGCAAGCGCAGATGATCGGCAAACTGACGGGACGAATCGACAGCAGCGGCGACGACTGGGCCATCGTCGACGTCGGCGGCGTGGGATACCTGATCTACGGCTCGCGGCGCACGCTCGGCGGCCTTCCGGGGCGCGACGAGGCCGTCAGCCTGCTGATCGAGACCCACGTGCGCGAGGATCACATCCATCTCTTCGCCTTCGCGGACCGCTCCGAGCGCGACTGGTTCCGCCTGCTGCTGACGGTGCAGGGCGTCGGCACGCGCCATGCGCTGGCCATTCTCTCCGTGCTTGGCCCGGAGGAACTGGCGCGATCCATCGCCGCACAGGACAAGCAGGCGCTCAGCCGCGCCAACGGCGTGGGTCCCAAGCTGGCCTCGCGCATCGCTTCGGAATTGAAGGACAAGGCCGGGGCCATCGCATTGGGTCCGGGCGCACACGCCGCCGCCGGCACGCAAGCCGTCAACGGCGCGCAGGCCGGCCCGGCTCCAGGCGGCCCGGCGGAGGATGCGGTCTCGGCCCTGGTGAATCTCGGCTATCGGCCGGCGGAGGCCTTGGGCGCCGTGGCCAGCGCACAGCGCGAGGTGGGCGCGGAGGCAGGCGTCGAGGTACTGATCCGCGTGGGACTTAGGGAGCTTTCGTCGTGAGCGATCCGGCCATCGAACCCGAAGACAGGCTGATCGACGCCGGCTATGGCGAGGAAGACGCGGGCGAGCAATCGCTGCGTCCGCTCAGCCTGGAGGAGTTCATCGGCCAGCGGAAGCTGCGCGATAATCTGGCGGTCTTCCTCGAGGCTGCCCGCAGCCGCGGCGAGCCGCTGGACCATACGCTGTTCTTCGGCCCGCCGGGGCTGGGCAAGACGACCCTGGCGCAGATCGTCGCGCGCGAGCTCGGCGTCGGATTTCGCGCGACCTCGGGCCCGGTGATCGCGCGCGCCGGCGATCTGGCGGCGCTGCTGACCAACCTGCAGCCGCACGACGTGCTGTTCATCGACGAGATCCACCGGCTCAGTCCCGCAGTCGAGGAAATCCTCTATCCGGCGATGGAGGACTTCCAGCTCGATCTCATCATCGGCGAGGGGCCGGCGGCGCGCTCCGTGCGCATCGACCTTCCCCCCTTTACCCTGGTCGGCGCCACGACGCGCTCCGGGCTGATCACCACGCCGCTGCGCGAACGTTTCGGCATTCCCCTGCGCCTGGAGTTCTACGAACCCGAGGAACTGGTGGAGATCGTCCACCGCGGCGCACGCGTGCTGGGTGCGGAGCTGACGCCGGAGGGCGCGGCCGAGGTGGCCCGCCGGTCGCGCGGGACGCCGCGGGTGGCCGGGCGCCTGTTGCGCCGGGTGCGCGACTTCGCATCCGTGCAGGGCGCCAAGATCATCGACCGCGACATCGCCGATTCCGCGCTGACGCGACTGGAGGTCGACCAGCGCGGGCTGGACACCATGGATCGGCGCTATCTGACCTGCATCTCAGACAAATACACCGGCGGTCCCGTCGGCGTGGAGACATTGGCGGCCGCGCTGTCGGAACAACGCGACATGCTGGAAGAGGTCATCGAGCCGTTCCTGATTCAGCAGGGCCTGCTGCAGCGCACGCCGCGCGGGCGCATGCTGACGGCCGGCGGCTATGCGCATCTGGGCCTGCCGGTGCCGCCGCGGGCCGATCAGATGGACATGTTGGCTCGGGACCAGACGGCTTCTGAGGAGTGAGCAGTGTGACGGCGGCGGCCTCGCCCGATTCGGGACGGATTGAAAACGGCGAGCATCACTTCCGCCTCCGGGTTTACTATGAGGACACGGACGCGGGCGGCATCGTCTATCACTCGAATTACCTGAAATATGCGGAACGCGCGCGCACGGAAATGCTGCGACTGACCGGCATCGGCCAGCGAGACTTGCTGGCGCGCGACGGCCTGGCCTTTGCCGTGCGTAGCCTCAGCATCGACTTTTTGCGCCCGGCGCGACTCGACGACGAGTTGGCGGTGCGCTCGCGCCTCACGGAGCGCGGCGCTGCCAGCATGACGATCCTGCAGCGCATTGTGCGGGCGGATGGCCAGAGCGGCGACGAGGAGGATTTGACGTTGCTCACTGTACGCGTCGCCTGCGTGCGCACCGACGGCCGCCCGACCCGCATACCGGCAGAGGTGCGCGAGGGCTTTGCTGTATTCGCACCGGAAGCGGAATTTTGACGATTTTCGCGCAAACGATCACGACGACGCCACAATTTCGGTTCAACAGCCGTATGCGCATGCGGCAGAAAACTGCGGAGCGATTCTGAGATATGGAGAACGAAGCAACCGTCGATGCTTTGGCGTTGGGCGGCGAGGCCGTCCATGACCTGTCCGTGTGGGGGCTCTTCCTGCAGGCGGACATCGTGGTCAAGATCGTCCTTGTGGTCCTTCTGCTCGCCTCGTTTTGGTCGTGGGCGATCATCTTCGAGAAGGTCATGCGCATGCGTCGGCTGCGCGGGCGCGCCGATCAGTTCGAGGAAGCCTTCTGGTCGGGCGGCTCGCTCGACGACCTCTATGACCGCATCGACAATCGCCCGGCCGACCCAATGGCTTCGGTTTTCGTATCCGCCATGCGCGAGTGGCGGCGCTTTGCTGCGCGCGGCGACCGCTCATCGGGCGGCGAGACCAAGGCCGGCCTTCTGCAACGGGTGGAGCGGGTCATGGACATCACGCTCGGCCGCGAGATGGAGCGCCTGGAACGGCATATGATCTTCCTGGCCTCGGTCGGCTCGTCCGCCCCCTTCATCGGGCTGTTCGGCACGGTCTGGGGCATCATGAACGCGTTTACCTCCATCGCTGCGTCCAAGAACACGAGCTTGGCCGTCGTCGCGCCAGGCATCGCCGAGGCGCTGTTCGCCACGGCGCTGGGGCTTGTCGCCGCGATTCCCGCCGTGATCGCCTTCAACAAGCTCTCCAACGACCTGGGCCGCTACGCACAGCGCCTCGAGGGATTCGCCGGAGAGTTCGCCGCCATCATTTCGCGGCAGGTCGACGAGGCACGCTGAGCGATGGCACAGGAATTCCTCGGCAAGTACGGCGGCGGACGGCGGCGCTATCGCCGCGGATATCGGCCGATGAGCGAGATCAACGTGACGCCCTTCGTGGATGTCATGCTGGTGTTGCTCATCGTCTTCATGGTGACGGCGCCGCTGCTGACGGTCGGGGTGCCGGTGGACCTGCCGGAAACCCGCGCCGACGCCATCAGCGATCCGGTCGAGCCGCTGGTGATATCGGTCGACCGCGACGGTCAGATCTATCTGCAGGACACCTCGTTGGAGGCGGAGGCGCTGATCCCCCGCCTGCGCGCGATCACCGAGAACAAGCCGGACACGCGCATCTATGTGCGCGGCGACAAGGCGATCAACTACGGGCGGATCATGGAAGTCATGGGCCGGATCAACGCCGCCGGATTCACCCGGGTGGCGCTCGTGGCCGAATGGCCACGCGACCTGGCACAGCCCGAGTAAGGGCGGCACTGGCCCCGACAGGCGGGGCGCAGCGGATGCGGTAGGAGACAGATGCGCAACGGCGCACTCATATCGGGATTGATGCACCTGGCCGTGCTGGCAGCGCTTTATGTCGGTCTGCCGGGCTTTGCGCGCGACGTGGAGGTCGCGCCGCCCATTCCGATCGACGTGGTGACCATCGACGAGATCACCAGTCCGCCGAAGAACGAGACGCCCGCGCCGGAAGAACGCCCGGAGCCCGAAGCGGAGCCCGAGCCGCAGCCGGAAACCCAGGTGGCGGAGGCGCCGCCGCCTCCCCCGCAGCCGACGCCCGAGCCGCCGCGCGAGGCGATCACGCCGCCCGCGCCCCCGGAGCCCGAGCCGCGACCCGAGCCGGAGCCCGTCGCCCCGCCGCCGCAGCCGGCGCCGGAGCCAAAGCCCCGCCAGCGCGCCGAGAAGAAACCGGAGCCAGAACCGGAACCGGAGCCCGAACCGCTGCCGGACGAGTTGGCGGCTGCAGAACCAGAACCAGAACCGGAACCGGAGCCCGAGCCTGAACCGGAGCCCGAACCAGAACCTGAACCAGAACCGGAGCCGGAGCCCGAACCAGAGCCGGAGCCTGAACCCGAGCCCGAACCAGAGCCGGAGCCTCAGCAGACCAGCCCGGCGCCGCCGCCGCCGCCCAAGCCGCGCATCCGCATGGCCCGGGAAGAGAAGCCTGAGGAGAAGCGCTCCGACCTGTCGTCGATCCTGAACAACGTTCTGGAAATGAAGGATCAGGCGAAACCGACGGAGAAACCGACACAGCAGGATGCACCCGCGCCGGCGCGCACGCAGGTCGCGTCCAACGAGCGCATGACCATCAGCGAGATCGACGCCATACGCCGACAGATCGAACGCTGCTGGAACGTGCCGGCCGGCGCGCGCGATGCGGAAAACCTTGTCGTGGAAATCAGGCTGATGCTCAATCCCGACGGCAGCGTCATGAGCGCGGAGGTGATCGACGTCCAGCGCATGGCCCGGGATTCATTCTATCGCACGGCCGCCGAGAGCGCGCTGAGGGCGGTGCGCCGCTGCTCGCCGCTGGACGCGCCGACGCGCAAATACGAGGTCTGGAAGGAAATCACATTGACCTTCAATCCGAAGGAGATGTTCGGAACATGATGCCCGAGATGCGTATTCCGGCCGCGGCGAGATTGCTGCTCGCGGCCCTGATGCTGTGCGTTCTCACCCTTGGCGCCGCCAGGGCGGAATTGCAGATCGACATCACCCGCGGCTATACCGAGCCCCTGCCGATCGCGATCACGGAATTTCAGGGCGACACCACGGAGCAAGCCGCGATCGGACGCGACATTTCGCGCGTCGTCTCCGACAACCTGGAACGTTCCGGCCTGTTCCGGCCCATCGACGAGCGCGCCTTCATCCAGGACGCGGCCAGCCTGCGCGCCAGTCCGCGCTTTGGCGACTGGCGGCTGATCAATGCGCAGGCGCTCGTGCAGGGCGAAGTGGCGCTGCAGGCCGATGGCCGGCTGAAGGTCACCTTTCAGCTTTGGGATGTCTTCGCCGAGCAGCGGCTGACCGGCCTTGCGTATTACACGACGCCCTCCAACTGGCGACGCGTCTCGCACATCATCTCCGACGCCATCTACAAGCGCCTGACAGGTGAGGAGGGCTACTTCGACACCCGGATCGTCTATATCGCCGAATCCGGTCCGCAGAACCGGCGGGTCAAGCGGCTCGCGATCATGGATCAGGATGGCGCCAACCACCGCTTCCTGACCGACGGCAGCGCGCTGGTTCTCACGCCGCGCTTTTCGCCGACGACGCAGGAGATCACCTACGTCTCCTATCGGGGCAAGGTGCCGCGCGTCTATCTGTTCAACCTGAACACCGGTCAGCAAGAGGTGCTCGGCGACTTCCCGGGAATGACCTTCGCGCCGCGCTTTTCGCCGGACGGCAACAAGGTGATCATGAGCCTGGCGCGCAACGGCAATTCCGACGTCTATACGATGGATCTGCGCACCCGCGAGCTGCGCCGCCTGACCAGCGCCTCGTCCATCGACATCTCGCCGTCGTATTCGCCCGACGGCGCCAAGGTGGTCTTCAACTCCGACCGCGGCGGCAGTCAGCAGCTTTACGTGATGAACGCCGACGGCACCAACGTCCAGCGAATCTCCTTCGGCGAGGGCCGCTATGCCACACCGGTATGGTCGCCGCGCGGGGACCTGATCGCGTTCACCCGCATCTACCGGGGCCAGTTCTACATCGGCGTCATGCGCGCCGACGGCTCGGGCGAGCGCATGCTGGCCCAGGATTTTCGCGTCGAGGGCCCGACATGGGCGCCGAACGGCCGGGTGCTTGCCTACTTCAACCAGAGCCGTGCGGACAGTCGCGGCCAAGTGGAGACGAAAATCGTCACCATCGATCTGACAGGCTTCAACAAGAGGGAACTGCCGACACCGCTGGACGGCTCCGATCCGGCGTGGTCCCCCTTGATTCCGTAGCTGCGGGAGACGTATAGTCCCCAACGGTTTCCGGTGTTGGGGGGCCATGGAGTCGGCGGCTTTGCCGGCTTTGCTCACCGGGCCGCTTGTCAGGAACATTATCTTCCCGAACATAGGGAACGAGAGGACGAAATATGCGCGTCAAACTATTGAGCCTCTTCGCCGCGGGGCTGTTACTTGCTGCTTGCGGAACCTCCGGCGAGGACACGGGCGCTGCCACCAGCGGGGGGCAGACAGGCAGCTCGCAAACCACCACCACCAGCGAAATTCCCGGTCCCCAGCCGGGTTCGCAGGAAGATCTGACCGTTTCGGTAGGTGACCGGGTCTTCTTTGGTTTCGATAAATACAACCTCACGCCGCAGGCCCGGCAAACGGTCGAGCGCCTTGCCGCGTGGCTGAAGAATTTTCCGGCCGTCACCCTGACGATCGAGGGGCACGCCGACGAACGCGGCACCCGCGAGTACAACTTGGCGCTGGGTGAGCGCCGCGCCAATTCGGTGCGCGACTATCTGATCTCGCTGGGCATCAATCCCAATCGTCTGAGGACGGTCAGCTACGGCGAGGAACAGCCCGCCGTGCTGGGATCGAACGAAGAGGCCTGGGCGCAGAACCGTCGCGCTGTCTTCGTGGTCAACTGACCGGATCACAGATCGAATTCCGATTCGCGCCCGTCCGGCCCGCCGGACGGGCGCGTTTTCATTGCACGCAGATTTCACCGGCCCGCCGAATGCCTGAGCCGGCGGCAGGTGCGACCGGCGGCGTCATATTTCCGCCAACAAAAAGGCGCAGAGCTTGAGCCTCCGCCTTCGGATTTTCAGCAGCCGGATTCGTCCGCCGACTAGAGTGGAGACGCGAAAATCATGATTTCATCGGCCCGAAGATTGGCCCCTGCGCGCCTGTCTGCCGTCGCTCTGCTGATTGCGGCTGGTTTCGCCCTATCGGCCATCGGCCTTTCGGCCACGCCGGCAGCAGCGCAAAGCAGCGTGGAGAACCTGAATGCGAAGGTCGAGCGACTGCAGCGGGAGCTGACCGACCTGCAGCGCGCTTTCTACCGGCAGGGAGGCACTACGACAGGTTCCGGTGCATCAAGCGGAGAGCCCGGAGAGGGCGGCGGTCCCGCCACTGCGCGTCTGGCGGTTCGAATCAGCGAGTTGGAGACGCAGGTGCGCAGCCTGACCGGAGAGATGGAGCAGCTCAGTTTTCGCGTCCGCCAACTGTCGCAGCAGTTGGAGACCTTTTCCGGCGACACCGAGTACCGCCTGCAGCTTCTCGAGAAGGGAACGGCCTCCGTGGAACCGTCGGAGCCGGTGCAGACGGGAAGCGCCGCAAGCGGTGGCGCCGCCGGCCAGTCCGTCACCGCGACGGGCACGCGGCAAAGTCCCAGCCAATCGCGAAGCCTGGGTCAGGTTCGGCAAAGCGACGTCATAGAGCTGCGCCAGCAGAGCGGATCGCAGGACACCGGATCGACCGGGGCCTCCAATTCGAGCGGGCAAGCGGTGGCTTCCTCCACGCCGGCGACGTCTGGTGCCTACCAGTTGCCGGAAGGCGCGCCGGAGGAGCAGTACAGGCACGCCTTCGGCCTTCTGAGGCAGATGAAATACGACGAGGCCGAAGGGGCGCTGCGCGCGTTCCTGCAGCAAAATCCGGATCACCGGCTGGCGGGCAATGCCAAATACTGGCTGGGCGAGACCTACTACGTGCGCGGCGATTTCCAAAGTGCGGCCGTCGCCTTCGCCGAGGGCTTCAAGGACTATCCCGACAGCAACAAATCCGCCGACAATCTTCTGAAGCTCGGCATTTCGCTTGGTGAGTTGGGCCGCACGTCGGACGCCTGCGGGGCGCTGGCGGAGCTGCTGAACCGCTATCCGGACCTTTCACAGGCCTTGCGTCAGCGCGCCGTGCGCGAACAGCAGGCGTTGGGCTGCACATAGGAGGCCGCTTGCAAATGGAGGTGCTCGAACGGCTCGACACCGCGGCGGCACGGGCCGTCGACGAAGCCGAATTCGACGCCTGCATGTTGCAGCTCGGCGGCTTTGAGGCATCCCCGAAAATCGCCGTGGGCGTGTCCGGCGGACCGGACAGCACGGCGCTGGCGCTGCTTCTGGATGCCTGGACGCGGCGGCGCGGCGGGCATCTTCACGCCTTCACAGTCGATCATGGGCTGCGCCCCGAATCCGCGGCGGAGGCGCTGGCCGTCTCCAAGACACTGAGTGCGCGAGGAATCTCGCACAGGGTATTGTCCTGGCGGCCGGACGCGCAGAGCGGCAACCTGCAGGCCCGCGCCCGCGCGGCGCGCTACGAGCTGCTGAGCGCCGCCTGTCGGCGTGAGGGCATCCTGCATTTGGCCCTGGCGCATCACCGCGACGATCAGGCAGAGACGCTGATGCTGCGCCTTGGCCGCGGCAGCGGCCTGGAGGGATTGGCCGCCATGGCGCCTGTTTCCTATGCAAGCGATCTGCGCGTCATTCGCCCGCTGCTGAGTTTCCCCAAGGAGCGGCTGCGGGCAACCTGCCGAAAAATCGGCGCCGAATGGATCGAGGATCCGTCCAACGACAACTCCGCCTTCGCCAGGGTGCGCATGCGCCAGGCCTTGGCACGACTGGAGCCAGAAGGCTTCAGCGCCAAGCGGCTGGCCGAGACGGCCGAACACCTCGGCGTCGCGCGGCAGGCCATCGAGCATGCGGTGGCGGAGCGACTCGTGCGCTGCGGCAGCCTGCATCCCGCCGGCTTTCTGTGGCTGAATCCCGAAGGTCTGCGCCGCGCGCCGACCGAGGTTGCCCAGCGCGCGCTTGCACGAATTCTCATGACGGTGGGCGGCGCCGATTATCCGCCTCGCTTCGAGCGTCTGGAGCGCCTTTACGAGAGCCTGCGCGGCGGCCTGCGGCGGGCCCGCACGCTTGGCGGTTGTCGAATTCTGCCGCGTCGCGGACGCTGGTTGGTGGTGCGCGAGGCGGCGATGGCGAAGACCACGCCGGCCGATGCCGGCGGGAAGATCTTGTGGGACGGCCGCTTTGTCTGCGCGTTTGGGCGCAACGTGCCTGCCGGCGCCGAACTTCGCGCCCTGGGGGAGGACGGATGGCCCCGGGCGGCGGGGCTCCGGCCGGAGCTTGCGGAGCTGCCGCTGCCGGCGCCGGCGCGTGCCGGGCTGCCCGCGCTCTTCCTCGGCAACGATCTGCTCGACGTAGCCATTCCGGGGTATGAAACTACGCCCAAAGGGCGGGAATCATTACTCTCTTGCCGCCTGCGCCCAAAGGTCCCGTTGGTGCCGCAAGGCTTTACAGTTGCCTTGCGCTCGGGGCACATTATTTGTTGATCGAGGGTGTCTAATGACTCGGCTCACCGGGATTGGCCCGCCCGATGGAAAATGGGCCGCCTTGCGAAAGGAAAGGCAGACGTGAATTTCAGCCGCAACGCAGCGCTCTGGATCATCATCGCGCTGCTGCTCTTTGCGCTCTTCAACCTGTTCCAGGGCACTTCGACGCGCGAGGCGTCGCAGGAGGTGGCCTATTCCCGGTTCCTCGAGCAGGTGGAGGCCGGCGAGGTGTCCGAGGTCACCATCCAGGGACAGGAAGTAACTGGAACGCTGCGCAATGGACAGCAGTTCAAAACCTTCGCGCCCGAGGACAACACCCTTGTCCCTATGCTGCGCGACAACGGCGTGAACATCAGCGCCGCGCCCGAGGAAGAGGTCAGCCCGCTGCTGTCGATCCTGATCTCGTGGTTCCCCATGCTGCTGCTGATCGCGGTGTGGATTTTCTTCATGCGGCAGATGCAGGGCGGCGGCGGCAAGGCCATGGGCTTTGGCAAGTCGCGGGCCAAGCTGCTGACCGAGAAAACGGGACGCGTCACCTTTGACGACGTGGCCGGCATCGACGAAGCGAAGACCGAGCTCGAAGAGATTGTCGAGTTTCTGCGCGATCCGCAAAAGTTCCAGCGCCTTGGCGGCAAGATCCCGAAGGGCTGTCTTCTGGTCGGCCCGCCGGGCACGGGTAAGACGCTGTTGGCCCGCGCCATCGCCGGCGAGGCGAACGTGCCGTTCTTCACCATCTCCGGTTCCGACTTCGTCGAGATGTTCGTCGGCGTGGGCGCAAGCCGCGTGCGCGATATGTTCGAGCAGGCGAAGAAGAACGCGCCGTGCATCATCTTCATCGACGAAATCGACGCCGTGGGCCGGCATCGCGGCGCAGGCTTGGGCGGCGGCAACGACGAGCGCGAACAGACGCTCAACCAGCTTCTGGTGGAGATGGATGGCTTCGAGGCGAACGAGGGCGTGATCCTGATCGCCGCGACGAACCGTCCGGATGTGCTCGACCCAGCGCTGCTGCGTCCCGGGCGCTTCGACCGGCAGATCGTGGTGCCGAACCCCGATGTTCTGGGCCGCGAGAAAATTCTCCGCGTGCACATGCGCAAGGTGCCGTTGGCGCCGGACGTGGACGCGCGCATTGTGGCGCGCGGAACGCCCGGATTTTCGGGCGCCGATCTCGCCAACCTCGTCAACGAGGCCGCTCTCCTCGCGGCGCGCGCCGGCAAGCGTGTGGTCACGCAGTCCGACTTCGAGAACGCCAAGGACAAGGTGCTGATGGGCTCCGAGCGCCGTTCCATGGTGATGACCGAGGAAGAGAAGGAACTCACTGCCTATCACGAAGCGGGTCATGCGCTGGTCGGTCTGTTCGTCAAGGGCAACGACCCCTTGCACAAGGTGACCATTATCCCGCGCGGACGGGCGCTCGGCGTCACCATGAACTTGCCGGAGCGCGACCGCTATGGCTTCAAGGTGGCGGAACTTAAGGCCAAACTGGCGATGATGTTCGGCGGCCGCGTGGCGGAGGAACTGATCTACGGAAGCGAGAACGTCACGACGGGCGCGGGCAACGACATTCAGCAGGCGACCAACATGGCGCGCCGGATGGTGACCGAGTGGGGCATGTCCGAAAAGCTGGGCCCGCTGCGTTACGAGGAAAACCAGGAAGAGGTCTTCCTCGGGCATTCCGTGGCGCGCCACCAGAGCGTCTCGGAGGCCACGGCGAAGATGATCGACGACGAAATCCGCCGTCTGATCGACGAAGCCGAGAGTAAGGCCAAGAGCGTGCTGAACGAGCACATGGACGACCTGCACGCCCTGGCGAAGGCGCTTCTGGAGTATGAAACGCTCTCTGCCCGGGAAGTCGAGGCCATCCTGCGCGGCGAAAGCATCGACCGTCCGGATTCCGGCGACGGCGCGGCGCCTCAGGAAGCCAGCGGGTCCCGCTCCTCGGTGCCGAAGAGCGGCAAGGCCTCGAAAGGCGGCAAGGAATCGCCTGGCGGCTGGGAGCCCGAACCTCAGCCCGGCAACTGAGACCTCGACAGGACTTAGCCAGGTGTCCTAAACAGCAGAGCCTCGCACCCCTGGGTGCGGGGCTTTTGC
>JAWVYK010000062.1:0-12513 GCA_033722755.1 Rhodovibrionaceae bacterium
AGACGGGCTGGAAGGTCGGCGGCTTCGATCCGCTGGCCTACCGCACGAACACCTCGCTGAACACCGACTTCCGGAAGTTCGACGACGTCCTGCGCATGACCGTCGACTGCGACCGCGAAACGCTGGCCGCGACCAGGGACATGCTGGAGGAGGCGCGCCGCAACGGCGTGGCGCGCTACGGGATTTCCGAGCAGGATGCGGCGCTTATGACCTGCATCGTGCCCTCGGTCATGACCCACGACCATCTGCATTTCCTGGACGGCGCAGGCGGCGGCTATGCGTTGGCGGCGAGCACCCTGAAGCAGGCGTGACCCAAGGACACACAACGCCCAGACAAACGAAAAGCGCGGGAAAGGCGTTTTTGCCCGTCCCCGCGCCTTCGTCTCATGCCGTCTGCCTTCGCGCGCAGCCGCGCGAAAGCGCTAGCGCCTATTCGCTGTCGCTCTCGCCCTTGAGGCGCACGGCCACCCACTGGTAGTCGCCCTGGCGCAGCACCAGCAGCGTCACCACGCGGTAGCCTTCATCGCGCGCATCCTTGATGCGGCTCTCCACCGCCTCGGGGTCGCCAACCGGCTCCTGGTCGACCTCGACGATCACGTCGCCGGCACGCAGGCCTTTTTCCGCGGCCGAGCTGCCGCTTTCCACCTCGGTGATGACCACGCCCTCGACGTCCTCCGAGAGGTCATAGCGCTCACGCATTTCCGAGGAGAGCCTGGCGAGGTCGACGCCCAGCGCATCGACCGCGTCGCTCGTGCCGCCTTCGGCGCCTTCATCGCCCGTTCCTTCCTCGAGTGCGGCCAGACGCTCCTCGTCCAGCGCGCCAAGCTCGACGGTAACGGTCTTGCGCTCGCCCTTGCGCCAGACAACGACTTCCACTTCCTTGCCGATGCCGGTCTCCGCGACCATGCGGGGCAGCTCGCGCATGTCGTCGACCTTCTTGCCGTCGAAGCGCAGAATGACGTCGCCCTGCTTGATGCCGGACGCCTCGGCCGGGCCGTCGGGCGTGACGGAGGCCACCAGAGCACCGCGCGGCGCGTCGAGACGCAGGCCCTCGGCCAGCTCCTCGGTCACGGTCTGGATGCGCACGCCCAGCCAGCCGCGGCGCACCTCGCCGAATTCGCGAAGCTGCTGCACCACATTGCGGGCCATGGCAGACGGGACGGCAAAGCCGATGCCCACCGAGCCGCCGCTGGGCGAGAAGATCGCTGTGTTGATGCCGATCACCTCGCCGTCCATGTTGAACATCGGACCGCCGGAGTTGCCGCGGTTGATCGAGGCGTCGGTCTGGATGAAGTCGTCATAGGGCCCGGCGTTGATGTCGCGCGAGCGCGCCGAGACGATGCCCGCGGTCACAGTGCCGCCCAGGCCGAAGGGATTGCCGATGGCGATCACCCAGTCGCCGATGCGTGTGGTGTCGGAATCGCCCCAGGTCACGTGCGGCAGGTTCTCGGCATCGATCTTCAACAGCGCGATGTCGGTCTTCTCGTCGGTGCCGATGATCTCTGCCTCATAGGTCTGGTCATCCTGCAGGCGGATGGTGATCTCGTCGGCCTCGGCGATCACGTGATTGTTGGTCACGATGTAGCCGTCAGGGTCGATAACGAATCCCGAGCCCAGCGATGTCGGCGCCCGGCGCGGACGTTCCGGCATCGGTTGACCACGGCGCTCGAAAAAGTCCCGGAAGAACTCCTCCAGGTCATCCGGACCGCCCTCTCCCGGCTCGATCTTGCTGGTGCTCGACACGTTCACGACGGTCGGCAGCAGTTTCTCCGCCAGATCGGCGAAGGTCTCCGGCGCTTTGCGCGCCTGTGCATTGGCCGCTGCGGCGAATGCGATCGCCGCCATCACGGTAAAGGCGAGCATCCAGCGCAGCATCGCGCCGGTCGGCGTCGCCTGAGTCTTGACTGTGTCCCTCACCTCGATCTCTCCGTATCGGTGTATCGTCTGCATGGGCCGCCTATTGGTTCGACCCGGGAACGCTGAGATAGGTCGAAACCTGCGGCGGTAAACGCGCGAATCCCCGCTGCGGGTTTCGCGGCTTGGAAAACCTGTCCCCTCCGAGCGGCGACGGAATTCCGACCACCGACAGGGCCAGCGGACAGTTGCGCCGGAGTTGGGCAAAACTAAGGCCGCCGTATGATGCCGGTTTGGCCAAATGTCCGCCGGTTTATCAGCGCAAAAGCCACAATACGAACAGGCCCAGCGCGGCCACCGAAAGGCCTCCCCAGCGCAGCTGTTCCTCCGTCAGGCTGTCGATCATCACCGGCAGATAGCGTTTCATCCACCCGGCGAACAGCCCGTAGGCCAGGCCCTCGATCACCAGAACCAACGCAAGCGCCGCAAGCAGGATGGTCGAGAACTCGCTCATCGCCTCCCGGTTCGCCTAGCAGGCGACAGCTCCGCCGCTGCGCCTATTCCTTGCGAGTGTCGCTCGACATGACGTCGTCGCCCGATTCCTTCAGGAAGCGAAGGAAATCGCTGTCCGTCGACAGCACCATCATCTGCCGCTCGTCGAACAGGTCCTCGTAGGCCTCCAGATGGCGGTAGAACTCGAAGAACGCGGGGTCCTTGCCGAAGGCCTGATTGAGCGTGCGGGTGCGCTGCGCCTCGCCTTCGCCACGCAGGGCGGCTGCCTCGCGCTCGGCCTCGGCGCGGATCACGGTCGCCTCGCGGTCGGCGGAGGCGCGAATGCGTTGCGCCACCTCCTGGCCCTGGGCTCGGTTTTCCGCGGCTTCGCGCTCACGTTCGGATTTCATGCGCTCGTACACCGCCTGGGAGGTTTCCTCCGGCAGATCGGTGCGGCCGATGCGCACGTCCACCACGTCGATGCCGAAGCGCGCGGCCTGCCGGTTCACGCGCTCGTTGATCGACGTCATGATGCCCGCGCGCTCGTCGGAGAGCACCGTCACCAGGTTCTCGTCGCCCAGCACCTCACGCAGGTTGGAGTTGATGATGGTGTTCAGGCGGCTGCGCAACTGGCTTTCGAAGCGCACCGTCTGGAAGAACCTGAGCGGGTCGACGATCTTGTAGCGGGCGTAGGAATCCACGTTCAGGGGCTTCTGGTCAGCCAGCAGCACGCGCTCGACCGGCGGGTCCAGGTTCAGGATCCGCGATTCGTAGTACTGCACGTTCTGGATGAACGGAATCTTGAAGTTGAGGCCCGGCTCGGTCACCACACGCTTCGGGTCGCCGAACTGCAGCACGATTGCCTGCTGGGTCTGGTGCACCGTGAACAGCCCGCTGGCCGCGAGGATGCCCAGGATCACCACCAGGATACCGAGGGGCAGAAGGATCTTTTTGCTCATGTTTCCGGTTCTCTCTTGCCCGTCAGTTGCTGTTGGAGGGCGAGCCGCTGCGCTTGCGCAGCTCGTTGAGCGGCAGATAGGGCACGGCGCCTGAGCCCTCGGCGCCGACCTGCCCATCCATGATCACCAGATCGGAGCGCCCGAGGATTTTCTGCATCGTCTCCAGATACATGCGCTGACGCGTGATTTCCTCGTTCTGCTGGTAGGCGGACAGCACGTTCTCGAAGCGCTGCGCCTCACCCTGCGCCTCGTTGATCAGGCGCTCGCGGTAGGCCTGCGCGTCCTGCAGGATGCGCTGCGCCTCGCCGCGGGCCCGCGGAATGATGTCGTTGCGGTAGGCTTCCGCCTCGTTGCGCAAACGGTCGCGATCCTGCAGAGAGCGCTGCACGTCGTTGAAGGCGTCGATGACCGGCTGCGGCGGCTGCACATTCTGCAGCTTGACCTCGGTGACCTCGACGCCGGTTTCGTAAACGTTGAGGATCTCCTGCAAGAGCTCGCGGGTCTTGCTTTCGATCTCGCCGCGCGCGCCGGTCAAGGCGGGCTGAATGTCGGTTCGCCCGATGATCTCGCGCATGGCGCTTTCCGCAGCGATCTTCACCGTGTCTTCCGGCGCGCGGACGTTGAACAGGAACGCGCCGGCGTCGGCGATCTTCCATTGCACCGTGAAGTCGATGTCGATGATGTTCTGGTCGCCAGTCAGCATCAGGCTCTCTTCCTGCACGTCCCGCTGCTGATTCTGGCCAAGCGAGCGATAGCCGATCTCGATCTGCTCGATGATCTCGACCGACGGTGTTTCCACCGACTCGATCGGATAGGGCAGATGCCAGTTCAGACCGGGCTGCGTCGTATTGACCCACTCGCCAAAGCGCAGCACCACACCCTGCTCGTCCGGCTGCACCCGGTAGAATCCGGAAAGCAGCCAAACGCCAAGGATGACGGCCAAAACAAGCAGGATGCCCCGGCCGCCGCCGACGCCTCCCGGGATGATGCGCCGAAAGCGCTCCTGGCCTTTGCGGATCATGTCGTCGAAATCGGGCGGGCGCTGGCCGCCGAAGCCGCCGCCTCCGCCTCCGCCGCGGCCCCATGGGCCGCCGCCACCGCCGGATCCTCCGCCGGAGCCGCCCCAAGGGCCGCCTCCGCCGCCTCCTTGATTTTGCCAAGGCATATGCTGCTGTTCTCCGCTCGTATGTGGCGTCTTCTTTGTCGCCCTCGAAGCCGGCGCCGGTCGGCCTGCGCGCGCACCTTCAAAGAATCGCCCCAAGGGCTTATATCACATGGGGCCGCGCCGCAAGGCGCGCCACTATGTCGGCGATATCGGGTTCAGGGAGGAGTTTTCAAGCATGGCACGGATAAGCGAAGCGGAAATTTACGCGGCGCTCAAAAAAATCAACGATCCCGATAGCGGCCGAAACCTGGTCGACAACGGTATGATCAGCGGCCTCGTGGTCAAGGACGGCAACGTCGGCTTCGCCATCGAAGTGGACCCAAAAAAAGGTGCACAGATGGAACCGTTGCGCAAGGAGGCGGAGCAGGCGGTCTTCTCGCTCGACGGCGTAAACTCCGTCACCGCCGTGCTGACGGCCCACCGGCAGTCACCGGGCGGCGGCGAAGCACCCCAACAGAGCACGCAGCCGCAAGCCCGCGGCCAACAGGCGGCGGGCCAGCAGGGCCAGGGTCCGGCCGCCCGCCAGGCCCAGGGCGAGGGCGCACAGCGCGCGCTGGTGCCGGGGGTGAAGACCATCGTCGCGGTGGCCAGCGGCAAGGGCGGCGTCGGCAAGTCCACCACCGCGGTCAACCTGGCGCTCGGCTTCGCGCAGTTGAATCTCAAGGTCGGCATCCTCGACGCCGATATCTACGGGCCGTCTCAGCCGCGCATGCTGGGCATCGCGGGCCGCCCGGAGTCCCCCGACGGCAAGACGTTGAAACCGATGGAGAACTACGGCGTCAAATGCATGTCGATGGGCTTTCTGGTGGCCGAGGATACGCCGATGATCTGGCGCGGACCGATGGTGCAGTCGGCGCTGACCCAGATGCTGCGCGACGTCGACTGGGGCGAGCTCGATGTGCTGGTTATCGACATGCCGCCGGGCACGGGCGATGCGCAGCTCACCATGGCGCAGCAAGTGCCGCTGACCGGCGCGGTGATCGTCTCCACGCCGCAGGACATCGCGCTATTGGATGCGCGCAAGGGCCTCAACATGTTCCGCAAGGTGGATGTACCGGTGCTGGGCATCATCGAGAACATGAGCCTCTTCGTCTGCCCCAACTGCGGGCACGAAAGCCATATCTTTGCCCACGGCGGCGCCAAGCGCGAGGCAGAGAAGCTGGGCATGGACTTCCTGGGCGAATTGCCGCTCGACATGGAAATCCGCGAGACCTCCGACGGCGGCCGGCCCGTGACGGTGTCCAACCCCGACAGCCCGCACGCCAAGGTCTACGTGGATATCGCGCGCAACTGCTGGAACAAGCTGGAGGCCTATGTCGGCGGCAAGGCCGGCCGGCAGGCGCCGAAAATCGTCATGCAATAGGCCGGGAGCCGCCGCCGGGAGCCGTGCTTCGCCCAACGGCGGTCATCCCCGCGCCCGATAATCGCCATGGTTCGCCCGCTCAATGGCGTCTGCGCCCTCCGCCGCCGCGGGAAGCGCACGACCCAATCGTTAGGAGCGAACCCATGCATTGGATGTCCATCGGGCGCAAAGCCCTCCTGCCGGCGGCAGGCCTCGCTGCGGCGCTTTCTCTTCTCGCCCTCTCTCCGGCCGCGGCCAGCAAGATGCGCGCGGGCCACATGGCCCACCAGCCGGTCAACGTCAGCATCAGCTTCAACCGCCAGACACCGGCCGGCGGCATGAGCGAGGACGAAATGGCCGAGGCGCAGACGGACGGACGCGTGCTTCTCTACAAACTGGCTCAGGAGGAGTGCGATGTTCTCCTGAAGGTGATCGCCGAGACCTGCCGGCTGACCCACCTGAACGTCTCCAGCCAGATGCAGAACTACGGCAACCAGAACCAGCCGATGCTCTACATCAACGGCAGCGCCACCTTCGCCATCACGCTGAAGGACGACGACGAAGGCGCCGAAGACGAGGACGACGATCAGGAGTGATCTAGGGCGCGGCGGGCGGCTACGCCGCTGCCGCCCGCATTCCGGCACGCGACCGGTTCAAAGGCCGTAGAGACGCTTCAGGTTTTCCAGCCCGGCCTCGTAGATGCCGCGGATTGCGCGCACCGCCTCATCCTCGCTGGCGCCGCTGGCCTGGAAATCGCTGGACCAGCTCACCGTGCAGCCCTCGTCGCTGGGCTCGACCTTGATCGTGGCCGTATAATTGGACACCGGTATGGGCCCGGAGACGATGGAGTAGGTGTAGCTGCGCGCGCTGTCGTCGCTCTCCTCGAGGCGTTCGGTGATGGTGCTCCCGTCGGCGAGCTTCAGCGTGCGGGTTTTCGCGCCGCCTTCGGTTTCGATTTCACTGCTGTCGATGGCCGGGTGCCATTCCGGCAGCCCGTTGAAATTGCCAACCAGGCTCCAGACGGTATCCGCCGGCACCGGCAGTTCGGTCGAGCTTTCCACTTTCGCCATATTCTCCTCCTACGTCGGTCATGCAGGACGGTGGAAACTCTGCTTCTCCGCCGGGATTAACGTCCGAGGACGGCCATAAGCTCCCGCCATTCGCGCGGGGAAAGCCCGGAGGACGCCTGCTCCACCTCCTCGCCGGCCAGCATGCGGCGGACGACCTCCAGCCCGGCGCGAGAGAGATTTGCGCCGCCCGTAACGTAATCCTCGAAGGCGCGGCAGGTGGCCGGCACCCAGCGGCGCACGAGATCGAGCATGGCCTGGGCGTAGACCCGGATTTCGTACTGCGCGTGGTCGTCGGCACGCAACGACAGGAAATGCAGCAGGTTGTGAAGGTCCACCTTCCAGTACCACTGCGTGTAGATGTTGAGCGGCAGGTTCATGCGCGCCAGCTCGCGCGCCAGCCCCTGACGCTCCGGGTCCAGCGGCTGGTCTTCCTTTCCCTCGTTCAGCATTTCCTCGTAATGGGCGTAGCAGCGCTCCGCATCGCTCTTCAGCAGGTCGAGCACGCGCGCGGCCTCCTCGCCCGTCAGCACATCGCCGCGGCCCTGCCGGTTCGAGGCGGACTGGGCGGCCAGGTTTTCCGGCGCCGGGATATAGAACTCCCGGTCCAGCACCGAATAGCGCGCGGAATACTCGTTCACGTTGGCGGTGCGGTGGCGGATCCATTGGCGCGCGACGAAGACCGGCAGTTTGACGTGGAACTTGATCTCGCACATCTCGAAGGGCGTGGTGTGCCGGTGGCGCAGCAGGTAGCGGATCAGCCCTTCGTCCTCGCGCAGCTTCTTGGTGCCGCGGCCGTAGGAGACCCGCGCGGCCTGAACGATCGCAGCGTCGTCGCCCATGTAGTCGATGACCCGCACGAAGCCGTGGTCGAGCACGGGCACCGCCTCGTAGAGCACCTCCTCGAGCTCGGGCACCGTGGCGCGGCGCGTCTGGTAGGTCTCCGAGCGCACGCTTTCGATTTCCAGCTTTTGCTCTTCGCTCAACACGTTGTTGCCCGTGGTCGCCTCCCTGGGTGCGCGGACTGCTGGGTCGTTCATGATTGTAACCCTCGATAGATTGGCGGCAATGAAGACGATGACACTAGGCCGGTCCACCCCGCTTCGCACGCTGTGTGAAGCGGGGAACACGGGGATAACCGGGCAAGCGGCGGCGGACCGGAGGCTGCCCGAACCCGGAGCCTGCTTGCACCGGAGCCTGCTTGCACAAGAATACGAGTCGAAACACGCGGGAAAACGCCCAATGCGCGCTGCCAGGGCGAAAGAGCGGCGAGCGCCCCTCGCGGGTCGCCCGGGCGCATGGCCCCCTTTCACCCGCCGGCAAGAGCGCTTATATTCCCTGCTGTCGGGTAATTCCCGACTATGGCGATAAACGGTGCGGTGACTAGACGTTACGGACCCGGGGGCAGTACCCGGCGCCTCCACCAGTTTCCCGCGGCCGGCGCAGCCCACGCAAAGGGCTGGCGCCGCCGCCTTCCGACGGGGGCGAACCAGGATCGACGTGCGTTGAAATCCGTACTTTTCGCCCGGCATGGTACCACCGTTATCGGGCCACAACAGAGTAGCGAACGATAATCGCGCTCCGGTTGCTGTCGCTGCGTAACGCAGCCTAGGCGACCATCTTGAATTCCTCGTCCGTTGAGCCGGACGAGGTGGGGTGTGGGGCTACCTAGCAACAGAAAAGCCCCTTTTCCCTTAAACACTTAACCCTTCCATTCGGCGGCGCCTCCGGCGCGAGCGCTTGTGATCCCCGCTATCCGCCATGCGCCGCGCCTTGCCGACGATTGCTTCTAGCGGCGCGCGCCCGGAACGTGCTAGGTGCAAAGGGTGGGTGCTTGACTGGCTTTCCCGAGCCGTTCACGCCAAAGAGGGCGCAGTGAGGTCGATGCAATGACCGATTCGGATCAGGAGACGGGCCTGCGATACGACCGGATGGTGGAGGACGCCCTGCGCGGCGTGGTGCGTCAGGCGCTGACCTATGTTTGCGACAACGGCCTGCCAGGCGAGCACCATTTCTACATCACCTTCCGCACCGATTACCCCGGCGTCGACATCCCCGCGCACCTGCACGAGCGCTACCCAAGCGAGATGACCATCGTGCTGCAGTACCAGTACTGGGACCTGCAGGTGGAGCCCGACTATTTCGAGGTGACGTTGTCCTTCGCCGACGTGCCCGAGCAGCTGCACATCCCCTATGACGCGGTCGTCTCCTTTGCCGATCCGGCGGTGCGCTTTGGCCTGCAGTTCGAATCCGGCGAGGAGATGGACGAAGAGGGCGAGGAGACCATCGAATTCCCCGGCCAGGGCGATGGCGAGGATGCCGGCGAGTTGGCACAGGACGAGGGCAAACCTGCCGCGGAAAAATCCGGCGACAAGGCCTCGAAAGAAGACGGCGGCGAGGAGTCCTCCGAGGACACCGGGGACGGCGACGAGAAGGTCGTCACCCTGGACAAGTTCCGCAAGAAGCAGACCTGAGCGGGATCCGCGCGGCATGAGCACCGCCGGTCAGAACGGCCCGCGCGCCGTAGCGGACGCAGGGACTCCGGCCGAAATCCTGCCCGATGTGCTGGCCCCCGGTCTTGACATCATCTTTTGCGGCAGCGCGGCAGGCACCGTTTCGGCGCGCCGTGGGGCCTATTACGCGGGTCCGGGCAACCGCTTCTGGACGACGCTGGCCGCCGTCGGGCTGACGCCGCGCGAACTGCGGCCCGAGGAATTCCGAAAGATGCTGGCCTTTGGCCTTGGTCTAACCGACCTCTGCAAGCGCGCCAGCGGGGCGGACGCCGCCTTGCCCGCGGACGCCGATGACAAGGCGGCGCTGGCGTTGAAAATCCGCCGCTGCAAGCCGGGCGTCCTGGCCTTCGTGGGCAAACGCCCGGCCGCGGTATTCCTGGGCCACCGGGTGGAATACGGCTGGCAAAGCGAGAGGCTCGGCGCCACGCAGCTCTACGTTCTGCCCTCGCCCTCGGGACGGGCGCGCGCGTTCTGGGACGAAACCTGGTGGCAAAACCTTGCCGATTGGCGGCGCACGCACGATCTACGTGCGGAACGCAAAGCGCACGAGGACGCATGAGCGCCGGCGACGACCCAACACCCCGGCCCGAGGAAGACGAGCGGGCGCGGCCTCCCGAGCCCGCCTCCGGCGCGCCCGGCACTGGCGAGAACGGCGATCTGGCGCTGGTCGAGCCGCCGCCGCAACGCCGGCGGCGGCTATGGCGCCTGCTCGCACTGCTCGTGGTCATCGGCATCGGCGGGGCGATCTGGGCCTATACGCCGCTCACTCGCTTCAGCGAGGCGGAGGCATGGCTGAATTTGCTGCAGACCATGCGGGGAACGCCGTGGACGCCGGCGATTCTGGTGCTCGCCTTCGTCGCCGCCGGTTTCGCGATGTTCCCGATTTCGATCCTGGTGTCGCTGTCCGGCATGCTGTTCGGGCCGACACTGGGCTTCATCTACGCGCTCATTGGCTCGGTCATAAGCGCGTTGGTTCTCTTCGCGCTTGGCCGGCTTTACGGGCGTCCCCTGGTCGAACGCCTGGGCGGGCCCAGGGCGGTCGCGCTGAGCGACCGGCTGCGCCGGCACGGCTTCATCAGCGTCACGCTGCTGGCGATGATGCCGGTGGCGCCGTTTACCATCTACAACCTTGGCGCCGGGGCCAGCCGCGTGCGCCTGCACCACTTCATCGGCGGCACGGCCATCGGCATGTCGCCGGCCATGCTGGCGCTGGTAATCTTCGGCGAGGGCCTGACGCGCCTCGTCACGCACCCCGACGTCACGTCCGCTTTGCTGGTGCTGGCCGCGGTGGCGCTCGTCGGTGTGATCGGATTTGCCGCCAACGCCTGGTATCTGCGCCGCCGCCGCGCCCGCCGGCAGGCCGAGCGCCTGTTGCAGCAGCAGGCGGCCGGCGGCGGGGAGCCGTAACCACGCGTGCCATGAGCGGCAATCCATGAGCGGCAATCCATGAGCGGCGGCCCACCGGCCCTGGTGTTCGACGGACCGAAACGCGCCGACCTGACGCTGGCGCTGGCACACGGCGCCGGCGCGCCGATGGACAGTCCCTTCATGAACGAGATGGCGCAGCGCCTCGCGGCCAAGGGCTGGCGGGTCGCGCGCTTCGAGTTTCCCTACATGGCGGCGCGCCGTGCAGACGGCCGGAAACGACCGCCGGACGCACAGACCAAGCGGCTCGACTGCTGGCGGCAGGTGGCCGAAGCGCTCGGCCCCGAGCGGCTCGCGGCGGGCGGCAAATCAATGGGCGGACGCATGGCCAGCCTGCTGGCCGCGGACATGGAGGCCGAGGGCGCGCCTCTGAAAGGCGTCCTCTGCCTGGGCTATCCCTTTCATCCGCCCGGCCGGCCGGAAAAGCTTCGCATCGCGCATCTGGAGCGCCTCGCCACACCGACGCTGATCGTGCAGGGCACGCGCGACCCCTTCGGCACGCGCGAAGAGGTCTCGGACTACGCGCTGTCGCCGCACGTCCGGGTGGCCTGGATGGAGGATGGGGACCACAGCCTGGCCCCGCGCAAGGCCAGCGGGCGCACGCCAGAGCAGAACCTTGACGCGGCAGCGGCCGCGGCCGACGCCTTCCTGCGTACGCTGGCCGACTGAGGCCAAGCGCCCGTGTGGGCCGCGACCCGCTCGGTCAGGCTGGCGGCGGGCGGCCGCGCAGCACGTGCACCAGAAGGCTCACCACGAAGAGCACCAGGAAAACGAAGAACAGAATCTTCGCGATGCCCGCTGCCGCGGCAGCGATGCCGCCGAAACCGAAGACGGCGGCGATAATGGCGACAATGAAAAAGACCAGCGCCCATTGCAGCATAAGTCGGTCTCCCTTTCCGTTGCCAACGACCGGTCGCAGGCAAGCCCGGTGCCTTGTCATGAACGGCGCCGGGCGCGCAAAGGGTTCGCCTTGTCCCTGGGCCTTTTCCCGGTCCTTGGCTCAGGCGCTTCTGCGCATCCGGATTAACGCAAATTTCCAGTTATGCTTTTTCGATAAATTGGTTTATACTATTTGGTGAAATTGACCCGGATGCAAATTCACCCGGGCGAGAATTCACCGGGACGCTGGGCGACTGAGGTTCCCCGCCCCTTGCGTCCCGGTCGAAGAGGACCGCGCGGACGAGCGCGCGTCCTGATTGCGGAGCCGGCCCCGTGCCGGAGCACAGCCACCGGCCCGGGAGCCCTCCCGGGCCGGTTTTTTTTGTAAGGCGCGACCACCGAAGTCAGTGTGAATTGATCGCGCGACACTGAGGTTCTCTCGACATGAAAAAACAGCCGCCTTCAGCCGACGGCAACGGGTTCGCATATTCACAACGGTGCCGGAATGCGGAGGTCAAGCCGGAGGTCGCTGTGCCCGGTGGTCAGGCACGCGTTGTGCAGGTCGGACCTAGCGCTCGGCCTGCTGGGTGGGGGCGTAGGGCTCGGTGATGTGGATGGTGGGCGCTTCGGCCAGCTCGCTTTCTATGACGAGGTCCTTGACCGCCAGGGGCGCGCCGCGCGCGGTGCGCACGAAGGCGGGGAAGCGGCAGCGCGCGGTGTTGCGTACCTCCCGGCCATAGCCGTTTTCCGCATCGAATTCGATCAGAATGATGGACTCGCCGCCCTCGTCGATACGCTCGCTGCCCCGCCGGTCGTA
>JAWVYK010000063.1:0-12317 GCA_033722755.1 Rhodovibrionaceae bacterium
ATCACGCCTACCTCCTGAACAGAATGAAGGTGGAAAGCCTGGCCGCGCCCGCGGACCTCAGCAAGGCCGAGCGCCGGGCGGTCCGGCGCGCACAGAGCGTGTACGAGTTCGACGATCGGTTCGTGGCGCCGCGCAACGGCTTTGAGGACGCGGAGGATTACTACCGTCGCTGCTCCGGGCAGGAGAAGCTGACGCGCGTCACCACGCCGCTGCTGGTCATCGCCGCGGAAGACGACCCGTGGATTCCCAACTCTGCGTACCGCGAGGTGGATTGGCAGGCGAACGCACATCTGACGCCGCTGATCGCCTCCGGAGGCGGCCATGTCGGATTTCACGGCAGCGGCAGCGATATCCCCTGGCACGACCGCTGCATCGCGCGCTATCTCGACCATTTAGGGCTCTGAAAACGAAGTTCGCTTATTAAGCGATCCAAGGCTGGTGTAAGTTCACCTTTGGGCTTTAGGATTGCTGGCGGTGGATGGCGACCGCCGATAGGAAGCGACGTGGGGCGCAGAACCTTTCTCAAGACGACGGCCTTGGGCCTGGGCGGCCTAGTTGTGCTCGGGGCGGGCGGGCTCGGCGCGCACGGCTATACCACGGGCGCCTTCGGCGAGCTCTATGAGGGCCCCGCGTTCGAGCCATGGGAGGCTTGGAGAAACGGGCGCTTCGACGGCCCGCTGCGGCTTGTCAAACGCCGCGCTCTTGGCGCCGAGCC
This sequence comes from Rhodovibrionaceae bacterium, assembly GCA_033722755.1. Lineage (GTDB taxonomy): Bacteria > Pseudomonadota > Alphaproteobacteria > Kiloniellales > Rhodovibrionaceae > JAWVYK01. The sequence goes on from JAWVYK010000063.1 coordinate 716, forward strand.
CGCACAACACCCAGCCCTGGGCCTTCCGCGTGGAAGGCGACGTCATCGAGGTGCTGGCCGATACGGAGCGCAATCTGGGGCCGCTCGACCCCTACTGGCGGGAGATGACGATCGGTCTCGGCTGTGCGGTAGAGGGCCTTGTGACCGCGGCGGCGGGAGAGGGCTATACCGCGGAGGGCGGATTGTTCCCCGACACGCAGCGCCGCGAGGTTGTCGCCCGCGTTCGCGTGCGGCAGAACCGCCAGCCTCGCGGGGTCGAGCGCTATCGCCAGATCGCCGAGCGGCACACCCACCGCGGGCCTTACGAGGCCGAGCGGACCGTTCCGAAGGACGCGGTGCGGCGGCTGTCGTCGGTGGTCGATCAACTGGCCGACGTGCGGCTGATCCTGCTGCGCGCGGATTCCCAAGCCGCGCGGCTCTTCGCCGAAGGAACCGTCGACGCCACGAAGTCCATCGTCGCGGACGCCGAGTTGATGGCGGCCGCGCGCAAGTGGGAGCGCCATCCATTGACCGAGGTCAAGGCGCAGCGCGACGGCATCTCGGTCATCAACGCCGGCTTGCCGGAGGAGTGGACCCGCGCGCTTCTGACGTCGCCCTGGCTGCCGGATATCCTCATGGCCGAGGGCTGGGTGAGGGCCACGCGCGACGTGCACTGCGCCACCGCGGGCTTTTTCGGCGCGCTGGCCGTGCGCCCGCCGGTCGGCCGTCAGCATCTGCTGGAGGCGGGGCGACTCTGGCAGCGCCTGCATTTGGAGGCGGCGTCGATGGGCATGGCCATGCAGCCGCTCAATCAGCTTATGGAGATGGCGGACCGGGACCGCGCACTGGGCCGACCGTCGCGCGCCGCCGCAAGCCTGGCGCGGATCTCCGGCGGCGGCGACTGGCGGATCGTATTCGGCTTTCGCGGCGGCTATGCGGCCGAACCGGCGCCGCCGTCGCCGCGGCGCGGCGTTCGCACGGTCACCGTGTCCGGCTGAAGGCGGCCGTTAGGGCTGCTTCACCACCCGCATATAGGGCTTTTTCGTCTCCCAGCCTGCGGGGAACTTCTCCTTGGCCGCTTCATCCGAAAGCGCCGGGACGATGATGACATCCTCCCCGGATTTCCAGTTCACCGGCGTGGCCACCTGGTGCGCCGCCGTCAGCTGCATGGAATCCACCACACGCAGGATCTCGTCGAAATTGCGGCCCGTGCTCATCGGGTAGGTGAGCACCAGCTTGATCTTCTTGTCCGGGCCGATGACGTAAACCGTGCGCACCGTCGCATTGTCGGCGGGGGTCCGGCCCTCCGAGGTGTCGCCTGCATCGGCGGGCAGCATGTTGTAAAGCTTGGCCACCTTCAGGTCTTTGTCACCGATCATCGGGTAGTTCGGCGCCGCGCCCATGACGTCCTCGATATCCTGCGACCAGCGCTTGTGATCGTCGACGGGATCGACGCTCAGCCCAATGACCTTGGTGTTGCGCTTGTCGAACTCTGGCTTGAGGCGCGCCATGTAGCCGAGCTCGGTGGTGCAGACCGGCGTAAAGTCCTTCGGGTGCGAGAACAGGATGGCCCAGGAATCGCCGATCCAGTCGTGGAAACGGATCGTGCCTTCGGTCGTCTCGGCTTCGAAATCAGGGGCAGTATCGCCAATTCTGAGAGACATATCGGCTACTCCTTCTGGCTCCGGCCCAATGGGGCTGCCGGGCCGGTTCTGGGGGATGTCCTAAACGCATTTCAATTTCGGAGCGGCGCGCCTTCGGCGCAAGGCTCCGATGCCGCCATTCAGCAAAGCGCGACCGCTGTGCCGGGCCGCCAGCTCAGCCCTTGCGCAGGCGCGCCGCGATCTCCGGCGCCGCATAGCTGAGCACGCCGTCCGCACCGGCGCGTTTGAAGGCGAGAAGGCTCTCCATGATCACCTTCTCCCAATCCAGCCATCCGTTCTGGGCGGCCGCCTTCATCATCGCATACTCGCCAGAGACCTGATAGGCGAAGGTCGGCGCGGCGAAACGGTCCTTCACCCTGCGGATCACATCCAGATATGGCATGCCCGGCTTCACCATGATCATGTCGGCGCCCTCGCCCAGGTCGAGCTCGACTTCGCGCAGCGCCTCGTCGCTGTTGGCCGGGTCCATCTGGTAGGTCTTCTTGTCGCCGGCCAGGAAATCGCCCGAGCCCACGGCGTCGCGGAACGGGCCGTAGAAGGCGCTGGCGTACTTCGCCGCGTAGGACATGATTTTCACGTCCTGGAAGCCCGCGCCGTCCAGCGCAGCGCGGATCGCGCCCACGCGGCCGTCCATCATATCCGAGGGCGCGACGACATCGCAGCCGGCTTCCGCCTGCACCAGCGACTGGCGGATCAGCGCCTCCAGGGTTTCGTCGTTGACGATGCGCCCGTCGCGCACCAGTCCGTCGTGGCCCAGCGCGTTATAGGGGTCGAGCGCCACGTCGCAGAGCACGCCGATCTGTGGCACCTGCGCCTTCACCTGGCGAACGGCCCGGCAGACGAGGTTGTCCGGATTCCACGCCTCCTCGCAGGCCGGCGTTTTCCGCTCCGCCGGCACGTAGGGAAAGAGCGCGATGGCCGGAATGCCGTCCTCAGCAACGGGGCCTATGGCGTCGGCCAGCCGGTCCAGGCTGTGCCGATAGACGCCCGGCATCGACGGCACCTCGGTTTGAAGCCCTTCGCCTTCCTGCACGAATACCGGCCAGATCAGATCGTCCGCCGCGAGCCTGTTCTCGCGCGTCATCCGGCGCACCCAGCCGTCGCTGCGGTTGCGGCGCAGGCGCACGCGCGGAAACGCCCCGGGCGCCGGCTGTTCAGGGTTTTCGTCGGTGCGTGCGGGATCCCGGTCCTCGTCCGAGGGGGCCGGCTTCCACTGCTTCTGTCGTGCGCTTGCCATCTATCGCGCCAGCTCGATCGTTCGGATTTTCACGGCGCTCAGATTAGGCCGGCAGCACGCGGCGGACAAGCGCCCCCGGGGATATCGCACTGCCCTCATGCCGCCTTGCGCACCTGCGAGGCCGCGGTCAGCCCGCGATCCAGATCCGCGACGATGTCGTCGATATGCTCCAGCCCGACCGAGAGCCGGACGTAGCCGTCCGTGACGCCGGTGGCAAGCTGCTCGTCCTGCGAAAGCTGGGAATGCGTCGTCGTCGCCGGGTGAATGGCCAGCGAGCGCGCATCGCCAATGTTGGCAACGTGATAGAAGAGCTCGAGCGCGTCGATGAAGGCGCGGCCGGCTTCCAGCCCGCCTTTCAGCTCGAAGCCGACGAGGCCGCCGTGGCCGCGGCTGAAGTAGGTTTCCGCCCGCTTCTTCAGCTCACCCTTGTGGTGCGCGGGATGAATCACCTTGGTGACCTCCGGATGCTTGGCGAGGTAGTCGGCGACCGCCTTGGCATTGTCCGAGTGGGCGCGCATGCGCAACGGCAGGGTCTCGATGCCCTGTATGAACTGGAAGGCGTTGAAGGGACTCATCGCCATGCCGAGATCGCGCAGCACCACCACCCGCGCGCGGATGGCGTAGGCGATGGGGCCCAGCGGCTTGACGGCCTCCGTCCAGACCGTGCCGTGATAGCTCGGGTCCGGCTGCGTCAAGAGCGGGAAGCGCTCGGCGTGCTTCTCCCAGTCGAAGGTTCCGCCGTCCACGATCAATCCACCGATGGAGGTGCCGTGGCCGCCGATGTATTTGGTCGTGGAGTAGACGACGATGCTGGCCCCGTGCTCCAGCGGCTTGCAGATCACCGGCGCGGCGGTGTTGTCCATGATAAGCGGAATGCCGATTTCATCGGCCACGTCGGCGACCTCGCGGATCGGAAAAACCGCCAGCTTCGGATTGGGCAGGGTTTCGGCGTAAATCGCGCGGGTCTTTTTGTCACTGGCGCGCCGGAAGTTCTCGGGATCGGCCGGGTCGACGAAGCGGACCTCGATCCCCATCGCCGGCAGCGTATTGGCGAAGAGGTTCCAGGTGCCGCCGTAAAGATCGGTCGACGAGATCACGTTATCCCCGGCCTGTGCGATGTTCTGGATCGCCATGGCCGACGCCGCCTGGCCGGAGGAAACGGCCAGCGCCGCCACGCCGCCTTCGAGCGCCGCTACGCGCTTTTCCAGCACGTCCGTCGTCGGGTTCATGATGCGGGTGTAAATGTTGCCCAGCTCCTCCAGCGCGAAGAGTTTCTTGGCGTGATCCGCGTTCTGGAATTGGTAGCTCGTGGTCTGGTAGATCGGCACCGCCACGGCGCCGGTTGCCGGGTCGTGTCGGTAGCCGGCGTGCAGGACCAGGGTTTCGGGATGGCGGAATGTCTTGGTCATGGCGCTTGTCCCTCCGTGCGAGCCTTCGCTGCTCGCTCCACAAAAAAACCGCCGCAGCGCATGGCGCAGGGCGGTGTCGGACAACGACGCGGCCCACGCTTTAGCTGCATTTGTTGTGCGCCCGCAAGCTGCGGCTCAAATCGGCGCGTTCGCGGGGCCAATAGAAGGCCCAGCACCCATGTCTTGTCAATGCTGCGGCGTGCCTTGCCGTTCCTGTCAGCTCGCCCTCTCGCCGAAGGGTGGCGCGAGCACCGCGAGCAAGAGGCGGATCGTCGGATGCAAGGCGAAACCCTGGCAGTAGAGACGCCCGATCAGTCCGACATAGACGTAACCGCCCCACAATGGGGCCACGGCATCCGCGGCCTTGATCGGTAATACGAAGATGCCCAACCGGCCGGCGGCGCGAATTGACTTGCAGTGCCGCGAACCTAAGATCGCTTATCGCAAAAGTTCAGGAAACGCTTACAAGCATCAGCCGCGGGTTCTCATGGATTTCCAACTGACCGAAGAGCAGCGCGCCTTCCAGGACGCCGCACGCGAGTTCGCCGAGAACGAAATGGCGCCCCACGCGGAGAAGTGGGACGAGGAGAAGATCTTTCCCGAGGATACGCTGCGCCAGGCCGCCGAACTGGGCTTCGCCGGAATTTATTGCAAGGACGATGTGGGTGGCGCGGGGCTGAGCCGTTTGGACGCGGCGATCATCTTCGAGGAATTGGCCGCCGCCTGTCCGTCCACCGCCGCCTACATCTCGATCCACAACATGGCGGCCTGGATGATCGACAACTTCGGCAGCGACGAGCAGCGCCAGCAGTTCCTGCCGCCGCTCATGTCGATGGAGCATTTCGCCAGCTACTGCCTGACGGAGCCGGGAGCCGGCTCGGACGCGGCCAGCCTGAAGACGAGCGCAAAGAAGGACGGCGACGATTACGTGCTGAGCGGCGAGAAGGCCTTTATCTCCGGCGGCGGGCGCAGCGACGTTTACGTCGTCATGTGCCGCACGGGCGACAAGGGCCCGAAAGGCATATCGACCCTGGTGGTGCCGGGCGACACCAAGGGCCTCAATTTCGGCAAGCAGGAGCGCAAGCTCGGCTGGAACAGCCAGCCGACGGCGGCGGTGGTCTTCGAGGACGCGCGGGTGCCTGTCTCCCACCGGTTGGGCGAGGAGGGCGACGGCTTCAAGATCGCCATGATGGGGCTGGACGGCGGGCGCCTGAATATCGGCGCCTGTTCGCTGGGCGGGGCGCGTGCTGCGAGCGCGGCGGCCCTGGCCTACGCACGCGAGCGCAAGCAGTTCGGCCCGGCGATCTCCGACTTTCAAGCCACCCAGTTCAAGCTCGCCGACATGGAGACCGATATGGAGGCCGCGCGCCTGCTGCTCTGCAAGGCGGCCATGAAGCTGGACGAAAAGGCGCCGGACGCAACGAAGTTCTGCGCCATGGCCAAGCGGCTGGCAACCGACGTCGGCTTTCGCGTGACCAACGAAGCGCTGCAAATTCACGGCGGCTATGGCTACATCCGGGAGTATCCGATCGAGCGCATCTTGCGGGACCTGCGCGTGCACCAGATTCTGGAAGGCACCAACGAGATCATGCGTCTCGTGATCGCCAAACGGATGCTGAACGACTAGCTGCCCGAACACGGGCCATTCGGCCGCATGCAGAGGACGGTGCTGATGTACGTGCCGCCGCATTTCCGGGAGGACAACCCCGCCGCACTGCGCGCGCTCGTCGACGCGCAGCCCTTCGCCACGCTCGTCACTACGGGGCCGGCGGGCATGGAGGCAAGTCACCTGCCGCTCTACTTCAAGCAGGCCGACGGGGCGGCCCCGCAGGGCTATCTGATCGGGCATCTGGCGCGTCCGAACGGACAGGCCAAAGCGCTGCTCGAAGGCACGACGGAGGCCGAGGCTCTGGCGATTTTCCATGGTCCGCAGGCCTACGTCTCGCCGTCCTGGTATCCTTCGAAGCGCGAGCACGGCAAGGTCGTGCCGACATGGAACTACGTCGCGGTGCACGCCTACGGCCTGGTTCGGGCCTTCACCGAAGCCGAGCGGCTGTGGGAGGTGGTCAGAACACTGACCGAGCGTCACGAACAGGGCTTCGATCTGCCCTGGTCCGTGGACGATGCGCCGGCAGAGTTCACGCAGAAGCTTCTGAAGGCGATCGTCGGCGTCGAGATTGCCCTCACCCGCCTGGAGGGCAAATGGAAGCTCAGCCAGAACCGGCCGGAGGCGGACCGGCTCGGCGTGATCGAGGGCCTGCAGGGCCTGGATGATCCGCAAAGTGCGGCCGTTGCCAGGGCGATGGCTGACCGCGAAGGCGGCGACGGCTGAAGTCTGTCTGGTCCTTGTCGGCAGGGCCGCACAGGATCATATGAACGGATTATCAGGAACGCCGCATCGCGTATGCGACGGCGACCAGCAAGGAGGCGCAAGGATGGAACAGGCAACCTTCGGCGCGGGCTGTTTCTGGGGCGTGGAGGCCGCCTTCCGCACCGTGCCCGGCGTCGTCGAGACGGAAGTGGGGTACAGCGGCGGCGAGACCGAGGACCCGACCTACAAGGAGGTTTGCACCGACCGCACCGGTCACGCGGAGGTCGTGCGCGTGGTCTACGACCCGTCGCGGGTCAGCTACGAAAGCCTGCTGAAGGTCTTCTGGAACGCCCACGACCCGACCCAGGTGAACCGGCAGGGCCCGGATGTGGGCAGCCAGTATCGTTCGGTCATCTACTACCACTCGCCGGAGCAGAAGGCCGCCGCCGAAGCCTCGAAACAGGCCGAGCGCGATTCGCATCGCCATCCCGGGCCGATCGCCACGGCGATCGAACCGGCCGGGCCTTTCTATGCGGCCGAGGACTATCACCAGCAGTACTTGGAGAAGCGCGGTCTGGCGACCTGCCGGATCGGCTGAAGCCCGGTTGCCACTCAGGACGCCGGGGCCGTGACGTATCTTGGATAGCTGCGTTTCGCCGCATCCGCGTCCGCGAGATCGATGTCCGCGGTCGCCGCGGGCGTCTGCGGCGTCGTGGTCGCCAGCACGTTGCCTTCGGGGTCGGTGATCCAGGCGAGCCCGCCGAGGTTCGCCGGCGCGCCCGGCGGATTCCAGAGCGCCGAGGATAGGCAGAAGGCGCCCGCCACTACACCGGCCGTGCGGCCGCCAGCCAGCCATTTGTCGATGGATTGGTGCGGCGTGGCCCGGGGCACGCAGAGCAGCTGCGCGCCGGCCTCTCCATAGGCGCGGGCGTGCTGCAGGAACCACATCTCGGTGCAGATCTGGACCCCGGCCACGGCGCCGGCGGCGCTGAACGTGGGGTAGTCGACCGGGCCCGGTTCGTACCAGCTCGCCTCCCAATACCAGGGCTCGTCCGGCAGGTACGCCTTGTCGCGGATATCCTCCACGCGGCCGTCGCAATGGACGAATGCGCGGTTTCGCCGGCGATGCCCGTCGAGCGCGGGCCGTGTCCCCGCGACGGCCTGGGCGCCCAGTTCCGGTAAGCGTTCGAGCCAATGCTCGTGGTCGTGGACCGCCTTTTGCCAGCGCGCGCCGTCGACCTGTTCTTCCGCGGCCAGCCAGTCGGAGAAGGGCATTTCGGGGAGCAGCACGAATTCGCTGCCGACGGATCCGACGTGATCGACCAGCGCTTGCCAGCTGGCTTCCAAATTCTCCGGTCGGTTGTCAATCTGGCAAACGGTGACTTTCATCCCAATTCATTCTAGTTCGACCATCCCAAGGGAGCTCCTGCCACGATCGGAGCTCCCGCCCACGTCCGGAAGATTGGCATCTCGGCCCATGACACAGCAACGCTTTCCGGTGCCGCCGCGCCGTGTGCAGCGCACCGGCGACGATACGCCCGCCACCAGCTATCTTCAGTATGTCTTGCGCATGTCTGGCCGGCGCCATCAGGCGGCGCTCGGCGCGCTCGCCGTGATCGTCGCCGCCCTTTCGATGGCGCCATTGGAGCTGCAGCGGCGCATCGTCGATGACGCCATCGCAAAAAGCGATCTGAGGATGCTGGCGTGGTGCGCGGGCCTTTATTTGGCCGTGCTGCTGCTGCAGGGCGGGCTGAAGTATCTCATGCGCGTCTATCAGGGCTGGCTGGGCGAGAGCGCCGCGCGCTACACGCGCCGGCATGTCGCCAAAATGCGCGAGAAGCATCCGAACGACGCCCAGACCGCGGGCAAGGCGGTCTCCGTCATCGGCAACGAGATCGACGAAATCGGCACGTTCGTCGGCGAAGCGATCGCCGACCCGCTGGTGAACGCCGGCATGCTTGTCGCCATGCTTGGCTACATGATCGTGGTGCAGCCCGTGCTGGCGCTGATCTGTCTGGCGTTCATGCTGCCGCAGGTCGCCATCGTCCCGGTGCTCCAGCGCCGGATCAACGAATGGGTGGACCGGCGGGTCGATCTGATGCGCGAGCTGAGCGACGAGGTCGAAGGCGGGTCGGGATCGGACTCCGAGGAGTTCCGGGGCAGCTTGCGCGACATCTACGATGCCCGCATGCGCATCTACGCGCTGAAGTACGGCAGCAAGGCGGCGGTCAATTTTCTGAACGCGCTGGCGCCTTTGTCCGTTCTTGCCGTGGGCGGCTATATGGCGATCCAGGGCCAGACGACCGTGGGCATCATTGTCGCCTTCGTCTCCGGTTTCGAGCGGGTCGGCGGACCCTTGCGACAGCTGATCGTCCATTACCGCCGGTTCGCGCAGATCGGCGTGATGCACAGGCGCATTGCAGAGTGGATTTGCTGAGCGCGGCGAGCGCGGGCGGGGCGCGGTTGACATCCTCACCCTGAGCGGCAACAAGCATGCGGGCCGGCATCGGGACAACGGGAAAGAAGGACAGCCATGAGCGGTAGTGAGGAAGTTCGTTTCGACGTCAAAGGCGCGCTGGGCGTAATCACGATGACGCGCCCCAAGGCGCTGAATTCCTTGACGTTGGATATGATCCACCTGATGGATCCGCAGCTTAAGGCCTGGGCGGAAGACGACGCCGTCAAGGCCGTGGCCATCCATGGCGAGGGGGAGAAGTCGTTCTGCGCCGGCGGCGATGTGCGCGCGGTCTGGGAGGCCGGCAAGAAAGGCGAGACCGGCAAGGGGCTGACCGCCGATTTCTTTCGCCACGAGTACACGCTGAACCGTGACATCCACAGATTTCCCAAGCCTTACGTGGCGCTCATCAACGGCATCACCATGGGAGGGGGCGTCGGACTTTCGGTGCACGGCAGTCACCGTGTCGCGGGCGAGCGCACGATGGTTGCGATGCCGGAAACCGGTATCGGCCTCTTTCCGGACGTGGGCGGCACCTATGTGCTGCCGCGCCTTGAGGGCAAGCTAGGCTTCTACATGGCGCTCACCGGCGCGCGGCTGAAAGCGGCCGACTCGCTCTATGCAGGCTTCGCGACCCATTATGTCCCGCGCGAGGACGAGGAGATCATCGAGGCGCTGGCGCAGGCGGACCTGTCCGGTGACGCGGACGGCGCGGTGGACGAGGTGTTGGCCAATATGTCCGGCGATCCGGGCGAGCCGCCGATCCGCGAATTGCGGGTGGGCATCGACCGCTGTTTCGATGCCGCCACGGTCGAGGATATTTTCGCCAAGCTCGAGGCGGAAAGCGATCCGGACCTCAAGTCCTGGACCGAGGAGACGCTGGAAACCCTGCGCACACGCTCGCCCACCTCGATGAAGGTGTCGCTGGAGGCGCTGAACCGCGGTGCGAAGCTGTCCTTCGACAGTTGCATGGTGATGGAATACCGCTTGAGTCAGGGCTGCATGCGGGGCCACGATTTCTACGAAGGCATTCGTGCGCTGTTGGTGGACAAGGACAAAAACCCGCAGTGGAAGCCGGCATCGCTCGACGAGGTCAGCGACGAGGATGTCGCCGCGTTCTTCGAGGAGCCAGAGGCCGGCGACCTGCGGCTCGAAGACTGACCGGGAGGACAGGAACGATGGCTGAGATCGGTTTCATTGGGCTCGGAAACATGGGCGGCCCCATGGCCAAAAATCTGGTGAAGGCCGGGCACAAGGTCAAAGGATACGACCTCGTCGACGCAAACCTCAAAGCCGCGGCCGACGGCGGCGTGGTGGGCGTCGACGGGCCCGCGGAGGCGACGAGCGGCGTGCAGGTGCTGATCACCATGTTGCCGGCCGGCGAACATGTGCGCGATGTCTATACGGGCGAGGGACGGGTGATCGAGAGCGCCGGCAAGGGCACGCTGTTGATCGACTGTTCCACCATTGACGTCGCCTCGGCGCGCGACGTGGCCAAGGCCGCGGCCGAGGCCGGGCTGCAGATGCTGGATGCGCCGGTCTCCGGCGGCGTCGCCGGGGCGGAGAACGCCGCGCTCACCTTCATGGTGGGCGGGGAGGAAGAGGCCTTCGAATGCGGCAAGCCGGTGCTGGACGCCATGGGCAAGGCGGTCATCCACGCCGGACCGGCCGGCAACGGACAGGTCGCCAAGGCCTGCAATAACATGATGCTCGGCATTTCCATGGTCGGACTCGCGGAGGCCTTTACCCTGGCCGAGAAGCAGGGTCTCGACGCGCAGACACTGTTCGATATTTCCTCCAAGGCCTCGGGGATGAGCTGGGCCATGCTGAACCATCTGCCGGTAGCGGGCATCGTCGAGACTTCGGCGGCGAACCGCGACTGGAAGCCGGGCTTCTCTGCGGCGATGATGCTGAAGGATCTGCGCCTGGCGAAGGACGCGGCGCTGGCCGCCGGCGTCTCGACGCCGCTGGGCGCCGAGGCCGAGGCGCTTTACTCCATGTTCGTCAACGGCGGCAACGGGGATCTCGACTATTCGGCGCTGATCAAGATGGTCCAGGGCGCCAAGATCGAGTAGGGCACGCGTCTTTACGGGCCAAAGCGCGACGCTCAGCCCCAGAAGACTGTGCGCGGGTCAGAAGAAGAGCCGTATCAGCAGCGGCAGAAGAATTGCCGTGGCCAGCCCGTTCAGACCCATTGCCAGGCTAGAGAACGCGCCCGCCACCTCGTTCACCTGGAACGCGCGGGCGGTGCCGATGCCGTGCGCGGCCACACCGATGGCAAAGCCCCGCGCCCGCCAGTCACGAATGCGCAGGGCGTTGAGGGTCCAGGTCGCGAGCACCGCGCCGAGAATTCCGGTCAGTATGACCAATACCGCGGTCAGCGAGGGCAGGCCGCCGATCTCCTCGGTTACGCCCATGGCGATCGGCGTCGTCACCGATTTCGGCGCTAGGGACTTCAGGGTCGCTTCGGAGGCACCCAACAGCCAGGCCGTGCCGACGGCAGTGCCCGCGGCGGTGACGGTGCCCACCAGCAGGGCCAGCGACAGC
>JAWVYK010000064.1:0-12245 GCA_033722755.1 Rhodovibrionaceae bacterium
CCTGCCGAAGGAGGCGAGGCTGACGGTGGCCGGGCTGGTGCTGGTGCGCCAGCGGCCCGGCAGCGCCAAGGGCGTGATCTTCACCACGCTGGAGGACGAGGAGGCCGTGGCCAACGTCGTCATCTGGCCCGACGTCTTCGAGGCCAACCGCACTGTCGTCCTGAAGTCCAGCCTGCTGGGCGTCGAGGGCCGCCTGCAGCGCGAGGGCGCGGTGATCCACGTGGTGGCCGAGCGCATCTTCGACCTGACGCCGATGCTGGCGGAGCTCAAGCCGGTCCCCGGCGAGGCGTCGGCCGACACTGCGGCAGAGTTCCCACGGGGGCGCGACATCGTCATCCCGCTGTTGGACAACCCTTTGGCCCGGGCCGACGAGGTCAAGCGCCCCACCATCGACCAAAGGGGCATCGACCCGCGCAAAGGCCCGGCCAAATACCGAGGCCGCGGGGCCGGCCCGGCAACGAAGGACCGGCTCTTCCCCAGCCGCGATTTCCACTAATCCACCGGGCTCAGCAGGGCCTCAGCAGTCGCCGATCCGCTCCGACTGCCACTCCATCTGCGTCGACATGGTCTGGCCCTGCATCGTCATCTCGGTGTCCATCCGGCCGTGCCCGCGCGCGCCGTCGAATGTGGCCCGGCCAACGGCCACGGCCGTGCCTTCGGCCATCCGGCACTGCATCCGCCAGGTCAACGTATTGCCGGACACCTGCTGCTCGACGATCTCGCATTCCCCCGGCATCTCCATGTCGCGGGCCGGGTCGTAGCTGCCCTTGTCCAGGCACTGCGTCGCGCTCTTGACGATCGGCTCCTGGGCGTAGGGCATGGTCATGGTCACGGTCGTCTTCCACTGCCCCGGCGTGACGTCCAGGCTCTCGGCCAGGCTGGCGGAGGCGCTGAGGGCCGCCAGCAGGGCCGCGGCGGCGAGCGAGAGGATTCGTTTCACGAGGCGGGCTCCCGAATGTTCCCGTTGCGAAGGCGTGATGCGCGATCCTAAGGCCATGGGCGTCGGCGATCAAACCTCCCTCGCATGGGCGGCCGGTCCGGCTATAGTGCGGCCCCATGTCCGAGGCCTCCTTTTCCGATCCGGGCACGCTCGTCCTCATCGCGCTGGCGTTCCTGCTCGCCGGGACCGTCAAGGGCGTGGTCGGTTTCGGTCTGCCCACCATCGCGCTGGCGTTGCTGACGGCGACGCTGGGCTTGCCGCAGGCGATGGCGCTGTTCCTGGCGCCGTCCGTCGTCGCCAATCTGTGGCAGGCTTCCGCCGGCGGCCACGCCCGCGAGATCTGGCCGCGCATCTGGCCGTTCCTGCTGGCCGCATTCGTGGCCGTTTGGATCGGCGCGCTGGCGCTCGCCCGGGTGGAGGAAGCCTATCTCTCGGCGCTCCTGGGCGTCATCCTGATCATCTACGCGCTGGTCAGCCTGACCCGCTTCCAGCCCCGCCTCGCACCCGCGCAAGCACGCTGGGCCGGGCCTCTGGTCGGCATCGTCAACGGCGTCATCACCGGCATGACCGGAACCTTCGTGGTGCCCGGCGTGATCTACCTGCGCGCGCTCGATCTGAGCCGCGACCAGCTCATTCATGCGATGGGCATGCTCTTCGCGACCTCGACGATCGCGCTCGGCCTGGCGCTCGGCGGCTACGGGCGGCTGACCGGCGACCTGGCGCTGCTTTCCTTGCTCGCGGTGCTGCCGGCAATGGCCGGCATGAGCCTGGGCCAGCGCATCCGCAGGAGCCTCTCGGAAGCCCTCTTCGGCCGACTGTTCTTCCTGGCCTTGATGGCGCTGGGCGCCTACATCATCGTGCGCGCGCTGAGCTGAGAGACGCATGTCAGGCGCGCTTGCAGGTCCCGGCGCATAGCATTCGACATGTGTGGATCGGTGCGTCTAGGCTGTTAGAAAACAACTGAGGTTTTCCTGGGAGGACGAGGCATGATCATCGATCCCGCATTGGCCGAGGCGGGGCCCCTGCGCAAGGCGCTGCGCGACACCTACCGTGCCGACGAATCGGATACCGTGGCGCGCCTGCTGGAGATCGCCGACCTGTCGCCCGAAGAGCGCGGGCGCGTCGACGAACGCGCGCGCGAGCTGGTCAAGGTGGTCCGCCGCGAGGCCCAGAAGCAGGGCGGGATCGAGGCCTTCATGCACGAGTACGAACTGTCCTCGAAGGAGGGCATCGTGCTGATGTGCCTGGCCGAGGCGCTGCTGCGCGTGCCGGACAGCGAGACCATCGACAAGCTGATCGCCGACAAGATCGCCGAAGCCGACTGGGAATCGCATCTCGGGCACAGCGAGTCGCTTTTCGTCAACGCCTCCACCTGGGCCCTGATGCTCACCGGCCGGGTGGTCAAGGTCGACCCCAAGGAGCGGCGGGACTTCCGCGCCACGCTGAGACGCATGGTGCAGCGCTCGGGCGAACCCTTTATCCGCCAGGCCATCAACCAGGCCATGCGCATTCTGGGCCGCCAGTTCGTCATGGGCCGCAGCATAAAGGAGGCGCTGGAGCGCGCCCGCAGCGCAGAGAGCAAGGGCTACACCTACTCCTACGACATGCTGGGCGAGGCCGCGCGCACCATGGCGGATTCCGAGCGCTACTTCGAGGATTACTCGAATGCCATCGCCGCCATCGGCAAGGCCTCCAACGGGCGTGGGCCGATCGAGGGGCCGGGCATTTCCGTCAAGCTTTCGGCGCTGCACCCGCGCTACGAGTTCGCCAACCGCGAGCGGGTGATGACCGAGCTGTTGCCGCGCATGCGCCAGCTCGCCATCGAAGCCAAGCAGCAGAACATTGGGCTCACCGTCGACGCCGAGGAGGCGGACCGCCTCGACATCTCCCTCGACGTGATCGAGGCGGTATCCGGCGACCCGGAGCTGAAAGGCTGGGAAGGCTTCGGGCTGGCCATTCAGGCCTATCAGAAGCGCTGCGACCGGCTGATCGATTGGCTGGCCGATATGGCGCGCAGGCACGAGCGCCGGCTGATGGTGCGCCTCGTCAAGGGCGCCTACTGGGACAGCGAGATCAAGCTGGCGCAGGAGCAGGGCCTGGAGGAGTATCCGGTCTTCACCCGCAAGGCGAACACCGACGTCTCGTATCTCGCTTGCGCGCGCAAGCTGCTGGACGACCCGGACGCCTTCTACCCGCAGTTCGCCACGCACAATGCGCACACGCTGGCCTACGTGCTGGAGGCCGCGGGCAATCGCCGCGATTTCGAGTTCCAGCGCCTGCACGGCATGGGCGAGGAGCTCTACGACCAGATCGTCGGCTCCGGCAACGAGGGCCTGCCCTGCCGCATCTACGCGCCCGTGGGCAGTCACGAAGACTTGCTGCCCTATCTGGTGCGCCGCCTGCTGGAGAACGGCGCCAACACCTCTTTCGTGAACCGCATCGTCGACGAGAAGCTGCCGATCGAGGAACTCGTCGCTGACCCGATCCAGCGGGTGAAGGGCCACGCGCAGGTGCGCCACCCGGCGATTCCGCTGCCGCGCGATCTTTACGGCAAGGCGCGGCGCAACTCGAAGGGGATCGACCTTTCCGATCCGCAGGTGCTGGCCCCCCTGGGCAAGCGCATGGAGGACCTCGCCGGGCGCGGCTGGGAGGGCGGACCCATCGTCGGCGGCGCGGCCCAGGGCGGCAAAGCCAGGAGCGTGCTCGACCCGGCCGACAACCGCCGCGTGGTGGGCGAGGTCGTGGAGGCCGACGAGAACCACGTGGAGCAGGCGCTGGCCCGCGCACACCGCGCGCGCCTCGACTGGGACGGCGTGCCGGCGGAAGAGCGCGCCGCGATCCTGGAGAAGGCGGCCGATCTCTACGAGGAGAACATCGCCGAGCTGATGGCGATCTGCGTGCGCGAGGGCGGCAAGGGCATTCCCGATTCCGTCGCCGAGGTGCGCGAGGCCGTCGACTTCCTGCGCTACTACGCGCTGCAGGCGCGCCAGCACTTCGCCGGGCCGATCAGCTTCCCCGGTCCCACGGGCGAGCGCAACGAGATGGCGCTGCACGGCCGCGGCGTCTTCGTATGCATCAGTCCGTGGAATTTCCCGCTGGCGATCTTTACGGGCCAACTGTCCGCGGCGCTGGCCGCCGGCAACGCGGTGATCGCCAAGCCCGCGGAGCAGACACCGCTGATCGCCAGCGCCGCCACGCGGCTGCTGCACCGCGCCGGAGTTCCGGGCGACGTGCTGCATGTGCTGCCGGGCGACGGGGCGAAGGTCGGCGGTCGCCTGGTCGCCGATGCGCGCACCGCCGGCGTCGCCTTCACCGGGTCCACCGACACGGCGAAGCTGATCAACAAGAAGCTGGCCGAGCGCGACGGGCCGATCGTGCCGCTGATCGCGGAGACCGGCGGGCAGAACGCCATGATCGTCGATTCCACGGCTCTGCCGGAGCAGCTCGTGGCCGACCTGATGACCTCGTCGTTCCAGAGCGCGGGGCAGCGCTGCTCTGCCTGCCGCGTGCTGTTCCTGCAGCAGGACGTGGCCGACAAAATGCTGGAGATGCTCTCGGGCGCGATGGCGGAGCTGAGCGTGGCTGACCCTTCGCTGCTGTCCACCGATGTGGGTCCGGTCATCGACGCCGAAGCCAAGTCGATGCTGGAGGGTCACGCCAAGCGCATGGAAAACGAGGGACGCCTGATCGCCCGCGCGCCCCTGGACGGTGCCGGGCAGAACGGCACTTTCGTCGCTCCGGCGGCCTTCGAGATCGATTCGCTGAACCGGCTGCAGGGCGAGGTCTTCGGGCCGATCCTGCACGTGGTCCGCTTCGACGGCGAGCGCCTGGACGAGGTCTGCGAGGCGATCAACCAGACCGGCTACGGGCTGACGCTCGGCATTCACACGCGCATCGATTCCACGGTCGACTACATTCACAGGCGGGTGCGCGTGGGCAACACCTACGTCAACCGCAACCAGATCGGCGCGGTCGTCGGCGTGCAGCCTTTCGGTGGCGAGGGGTTGTCGGGCACGGGTCCGAAGGCGGGCGGGCCGCACTACCTGTTCCGCTATGCCACGGAGCGGCATCTGTGCATCGACACCACAGCCGCCGGCGGCAACGCCTCGCTGATGTCGATGGAGGACGACCTGCCGCAGTAAGGAGCGGCGGGGGCGGTTTTTGCCCTATTGCTCCTGCAGGCGGCGACGCCGTTCCTCGTAGTCGTCGTGCTCGATCTCGCCGCGGGCATAGCGCTCGTCGAGGAGGTCCAGGGCCGTGCGCCTGTCGGTCGGGCCACCGCGTCCACCGTGACGCCCGCTGCCGGACAGTCCGCGCACCAGCATCACGATCAGGACGGCGACGGCCGCCAGCACGAGGATCATGAACAGCGGGCCCATGAACCAGCCAAACCAGCCGTGGCCGCCGGCGCCAAACTCGTGGCCGTGATAGCCGGTTTGCGCCAGCACGGCGGCGGGTGTCGCACAGACCGCCGCCGCGGTCCACATGGAAGTGCGCCAAAGTGTCTTGAATGCGTTCAAGGAATCAGCCTCTGTGGAAGGAGTGGAAAGTCGTCTCTTCCCACAGATTCCACGCAAGAGCAACGCTGCGCCTTGATGCAGATCACCCGGCGCCGCGAGCCTGAACCAGATTTGAATAAAGCCCCCCGAACCCCCG
The DNA here is from genome assembly GCA_033722755.1 of Rhodovibrionaceae bacterium. GTDB lineage: Bacteria > Pseudomonadota > Alphaproteobacteria > Kiloniellales > Rhodovibrionaceae > JAWVYK01. The sequence continues at coordinate 5,597 of JAWVYK010000064.1, forward strand.
ACGACGTTCTAGGCGAGATCCGTCTGCCGAATGAAGCGGCGCAACAGAAGCGCCAGGACCGGCAAGCCAAGCACCAGCGCCACCGCCGCGATGGCCGGACCCGGCAACTCAATGGCGTCGTAAATGCTTGAGGCCGTCCCCAGCATTGTCGAAGCAATGCCCTTGGCGAACAGTCCGCCGGATACGGAACTGATAAAACCGATCAGAAAGGCCAGCAGGCTCAATTTCGGTGACATCACCATCATCCGAACTCCTCCGATACCAGTAATACCAATATTTTCTGGAAAATCGATAATTCCAAAGAGCAAATTTTGTGGCTTTTCTGTGTAACGGTCGTACTTCGAAGGGAGTATTTACAGAAAATCGCAACGATGCTTTCAGGCCGGATAAATACCGGAGCTGCCGCCCCGCAACCTGACGCCCGATGCGCGGTTTTGCCGGGATTTGCTTGCGCCAGCGCGGGGGCAATCCCTCTAGGCGGTTGGTATGACGGCGAGGATGCCGTCCACGATGAACTGAACGGCCAGCGCGGCGACGACCATGCCGGAGACCCGCGAAATCACGTTCATCCCCGTCACGCCCAGCAGTCTCATCAGCTGTCCCGCCACCAACAGACAGATGAGCGTGATCGCCAGCACCACCACGAGGACCGCCAGGATCGAGGCCTGCATGGCGATATCGCCCTGGGTGCGGCCCATCATTAGAACCACGGAGGTCAGCGCGCCCGGCCCGGCGATGAGCGGGATGGCGAGGGGAAAAACGGAAATGTCGGCGCGGTGGCTGCTTTCCTCCACTTCGCCCGGCGTGGTGTTGCGCAGGCCCGACTGGCGCGCCATCACCATGTCGATGGAAAGCAGCAGCAGCAGCAGGCCGCCGGCGATCCTGAAAGCCGGAAGCGTAATACCAAGCGCATCCAGCAGCGCCTGCCCGCCGAAGGCGAAGGCGACCAGCACGCCACTGCCTATGGCTACGCCGCGCACGGCCAACCGCCGGCGTTCGGCGGCCGTGTCCTCGCTGGTGAGCCCCGCAAATATCGGCGCGACGCCGAAGGGATCGACCACGACGAGGAAAGTCACGAAGGCTGCGATGAGCGACTCGGTCATGCGGGAATCCCAATGCGCAGGGCGCTACATGCCGCAAAAACGCCCGGCGCTGCAAGCACCGGGCGCGCACGCGATTGATTTATCGGGCGTTTATGCCGCCTGTTTCGTCGGCTTGCGGAAGCGTTCCTCGGCGATGCGGTCGCTGGCCTCGGATGTCGGAATGTCCTGCCGGTCGGCGCGGCGGAAGATCTCCAGCAGCGGGTCGTAGATGCGCCCGATATGCGCGAATGCGGCCTCCTTGTCGTAGGGACGGCCGGTCTGCTGCTTCTCGTAGCTGATGTTGATGATGCCGCCGGCGTTGATGACGTAGTCGGGGGCATAGAGAATGCCGCGCTCGCGCAGCGCCGCGCCGTGGCGCGGCTCGGCCAGCTGATTGTTGGCGGCACCGGCGATCACGGGCGCCTGGATGCGCGGAACCGTGTCGTCATCGATCACGGCGCCCAGGGCGCAAGGCGCGACCACATCGCACTGGGTAAACAGGATCTCGTTCGGATCCACCGTCTCGGCCCCGAATTCCTCGGCAGCCTTTGCCAGGCGCTCGGCGTCGATATCGGCAACGACCAGTTTGGCGCCGGCTTCGTGCAGATAACGGCAGAGATGATTTCCGACATGGCCCAGGCCCTGGACCGCTACGGTTAGTCCTTCGAGACTGTCGCGGCCGAGTTTGTGCTGCACCGCCGCGCGCAGGCCCATGAAAACGCCGTAGGCCGTCCCCGGCGAGGGATCGCCCGCGCCGCCGTTGCGCACGCCGGCCACGTGATCGGTCTCCTTGGCCATGGTTTCCACGTCCTCTACCCCGATGCCGACGTCTTCGGCGATGACGTAGCGCCCGGCCAGGCTCTCGACGTAGCGCCCGAGCGCGCGGAACAGCGCCTCGGACTTGTCGGTCTTGGGGTTGCCGATGATGACGGACTTGCCGCCGCCGTAAGGCAGGTCGGCCATGGCCGACTTATAGGTCATGCCGCGCGACAGGCGCAGCGCGTCGGTCAGCGCCTCGTCCTCGTGCTTGTAGGCCCACATGCGGCAGCCGCCGAGCGCGCCGCCGCGGCTGGTGTTGTGAATGGCGATTATCGCCTTCAATCCGCTTTCCGCGTCGTGGCAGAAGACGACCTGTTCGTGCGTGTCGAATTCGCTATTGGAAAAGACGGGCATTTTGCGCCTCCCTTCGCTCCGGTAAACGGCCGGAGGTCTTTGTTCGTTCACCCTAAAAATTTGGTCAAAAATCCTGCGAACGCAACGAAGAATTCGGCTATCTCATTGAAATAGATAGAAAAGTAAAGATCAGCTCGGCTCTGGGTAACGATCTGGAAAAATCCTCCGCGCGCGGCGAAAGCTTATTTCGGCCGCTTTTCGCCCGCGGTGCCCCGCGAAACCGCAAGATTGCGCCCGCGGCCCGCCGCGGTTAAGCCGGTCGGGGCATAAAGACCGCGTCGGCGACGAGGGAGCTTGGAGACGATGTCGGAGCACGCAGGGGCGGACCAGGCAGGGGCGAACCAGGCAGGGGCGGCGCAGTCGGGAACCGAGCCGGCGGGAGGCCACATCCTGGTGCTGGGCGTCTCGCGCGGCGGCACCACGCTGCTGGCGGCGGCATTGGGTGCGCACAGCCGGGTGGCGATGCTGGACGAGGATTTCTCGGGCGCCTTCGCGCGCGTCACCGGCGGCAAGATCGGCGGGGTCAAGCTCTGCGTGCCCAACCAAGTCGAGCTCAGCCGCCGCTGGCATCCGCTTTACGCGCTTGGCACGTGGAACGGGGTGCTGCGCAAATCCCACCTGATGAACCGGGTGCCCCGCTCGCCTTTGTCGATCCGCGATCATCAGGCGCTGGCGTCGCTGACGCCGGTGTGCATCCTGCGCGACCCGCGCGCCGTGGTGGCCGCGATCATGGGCCGCGAGAACCGCTCGCGCCGTGTGGCGCTCTACCGCTGGCGGCGCTGCCTCGAGGTTTTCCTGGAGCTCGAGCGCGACCGTGACAGGCCGCCGGTCTTCGTCGATTTCGACCGCCTCGTCACCCGGCCCGAAGTGACGCTGCGGGCGCTTTCCGGCCGACTCGGCCTGGATTACGAAGCGGCCATGCTGCAGGCCCCGGCCCGGAACGAACGCTACCCCGGGCCGGTCTTCGACGTCGCGAAAGCAGGACCTGCCGGCGGCACGGAACTGGAGTTGCGCGAACTGCCCGAGTCTCTGTGGCAGGCCTACCGCCGGCTGCTGGCCGCCAGCGTCTGAGGCGCAATGCGACATATTATGACGGGACAGCCGGCCGGCACCTGTGGTTGGGTAAACGTCGGGCGTTGGAACCGGCGCAAGGGGGGCGCCATGTCCGAACCGGCGAACAAGCCGCTGCGTGAGGCGGCAATGACCTACCTGGAGGGGCAGTCCGGCCCGGAGGCGGAGGACGACCCCGGCTTCGCCACGCTCTGGCTTCAATCTTTGAAGGCGATGGCTTTTGGCGGCGAGGGCGTGAGCGAGCGGGAACGCGAAGCCCTCCGGCTTGTGCAAGCCAAACAAATGCTGGTGGCGGGGAAAAAAGGGCATCTCGAAGCGAAGGCGATATCTCCATCGCGCTGGCTGCCGACCTGGCTCGGCGGGGCCGGCGGCGAGGATACGACTTCGATCCGGCGCGCCGACCTCGAATTGGGGCTCGACCGTCTACAGATAAAGCTGGCGGAAACCGCATTCCAGGCCGCAGTGGCGTCGGACGCCGGCCTGCGCGTGATGCCGCCGACAGCGGAGCATCTGGGCGTGCCGCCGGCGGTGACCTTGCATACCGGAAGCATTTTCATCGACGTGGCCGACGGGCAGATCGACCTTCGCGATCCGCTGGCCGGCACGACGGTCTTTCTGGTCCGCGCCAACGGCGAATGGCGGGCCATTCAGCGCGCGGGCGGCAATCTGATGGACGGCCCGCTGCCCATGGAGGGCGCTGCGGCGATCCGCCTCCAGGATACCAATGCCCGGCTCTATCTGCCGCCGGCGAAAGAGGGCGGCGACTTCACGGTCCGCATCATCCAGGACGGCCATGCGGTGACGGTCACCCATCCGGTCGCCGAGGCCGAAGGCGCGCGCGCCGGCCAACCGCGCGTCGACGAGATTTCGCGGGCGGAGGAAGTCCACACGCTGGAGGAGGAGCTTCGCGCGCAGGGCGCACGCGGGGACATCGAATTTGAGAATCTGGCCGGCTTGAGCGCTTGGGTGGCGGCACAGGCCGGGGACTAGCGAGCCAAACGCCGATCGGCCACAGGGAAAAGCATAAGGACAGGGGGCATGTCCGAACCCGTGAACAAGCCGCTGCGTGAGGCGGCAATGGCCTACCTGGAAAACCAAGCCGGCGAAGACGCCACGAAGGACAAGGGGTTCCTGGACCTTTGGGCGAAAGCCACCAAGGCCGCGGTTCGAGGCGGCGAGGGCATCACGCCGGAGGAGCAGGAAGGGCTCGGCCGAATCAACAAGGCCTATTCCCTGCAAGTGGCGGCGAAAGCCGCCGATAGCGTCATCGAGCTGAATCCTCTGGGCGCGCTCATAGAATGGGCTCGCGGCGAAGAGGCGGAGCGCGAGGAAAACGAGATCCACCGCGCAATGGACATGGGCGAGCTGACGATGGCCGAGGCCGCATTGCTCGCCGCCTCCGCACCCGACCGGCCCCTGACGGTCCTGCCGCCCGTGCCGGCGCACCTGAATCTTCCTCCCCACGTCGGCTTGGACGCGGGCGCCTTTGTCATGGACGTGGTCGAGGGCTCCGTCCATCTGCGCGACCCGCTCCGTGGCCGACATCTTTTCGTGTCGCGGCAGGACGGCAGCCTGCTGGTGTCGGATAACAGGTCGGGCAAGGGCGTCGTCTTGGACGGCGCTTCAGAATTGGTGCTGAACATCGGTTCCGGTTCCGGCTCCACTTTGATTGCGTTGAGCGCGGCCGGAAATGTGATCGTCGTCAAAGGCGACCGCGGCGTCTCCGTCGCGTTTGCGGACCAGGGCGCCCGGAATGCCAACGCCTCCGCTCGGCGCCACCCCACCGCTAGCGAACTGCCGGCGGATGAGGCGCGAAAGGCGATGTCCTCCATATTCACGGAGGACAAGCCGCTTGGCCTGAATTTCACGGACCTCGCCGACGCGACGGAGTTCGTTGCGACGTTAACCGGCTCCAGCGCCGCCGCGCCCTAGCCGTGCGTCGCCCTACGGCAGCCGGCCGGCCATGGCGTTGTCGAACAGCTCGGCCAGGTTGTCGGTGTTGAGCGCGACCGGGTTGCCGCCGGCGGTGGGGTCGACGGCCGCGGCGGCGACAAGCTCCGGCAGGCGCGCTTCCTCGACGCCCATCTCCGCCAGGGTGTGCGGCACGCCGAAGCGCCGGCGCAACTCCAGCGTCCAGTCGAGCACGGCGCGCAGCCCGTCCTCGTCCGCTCCCGGCAGTTCCAGCCAGGCGGCCAGACGCTGCATCTTGCCCTCGATGGCGGGCCGGTTGAAGGCCAGCACGTAGGGCATGACGCAGGCGTTGGTCAGCCCGTGGTGCGTGTCGTAGGCCGCGCCCACCGGGTGGCTCATGGCGTGGATCGCGCCCAGGCCTTTCTGGAAGGCGACGGAGCCCATGGAGGCCGCCACCAGCATGTGGGCCCGCGCCGCGACGTCGGCGCCGTCCTCCACTGCCCTCGGCAACCACTCGCGGATGAGCCGCAGGCCCTCCACGGCGATGCCTTCCGACATGGGATGGAAGGCGGGCGCGCAGTAGGCCTCCAAGCAGTGGGCCAGCGCGTCCATGCCGGTCGCCGCGGTGATGTGCGCCGGCAGGCCCACCGTCAGCTCCGGGTCGGAGATGACGGTGACCGGCAGCATGCGGGGGTGGAAGATCACCTTCTTCACGCCGTCGCGCTCGTCCAGGATGACGCTGGCGCGGCCCACCTCCGAGCCGGTGCCCGCCGTCGTCGGCACGGCGATGACGGGCGCGATGGCCTCCGCATTCGCCTTCTTCCACAGGTCGCCGCGGTCCTCGAACTCCCAGATCGGTGCGTCCTGCGCGGCGGCGAATGCGATGGCCTTGCCGGCGTCGAGCGCGCTGCCGCCGCCAAAGGCGATCACCCCGTCGTGCCCGCCGGCGCGGAAGGCCGCCACCCCGTCCTCCACGTTCTGTCCGACGGGGTTGCCCTTGACCTCCGCGAAGACGGCGGTGGCGAGCCCCTCGGCCTCGTTGGCGGCCACCGCATCCTGCACCGCGGGCAGGGCGGCCAGGCCCGGATCGGTCACCAGCAGGGGCCGCGCGATGCCGGCGGCCGCGCAGGCGCGGGCCAGGTTGCGGATGCGCCCGGGCCCGAAAAGGATGGTGGTGGGATAGCTCCAGCTGGCCTTCAGGCTCGCGGGATCGATGGCGGCGGCAACGGGGGCGTCGGCTGTCATGGTCGTTTGGGTCTCCGGCGCTTGGGTCATGAATGTTTTGCTCGGTCATCGGCTTAGTGCGAACCGCCCAGCCGGCGCAAGCGCGGATTTCGGCGATGGCGGCGGGGCGGGGCGCCGCGCATCCTGCCTCGCGGGTACAATTTCGTACCTTTTGAGAAGTCCCGATC
>JAWVYK010000065.1:0-12218 GCA_033722755.1 Rhodovibrionaceae bacterium
AAGCTGAGCCCCTCACCAGGTTCCATTGGCGCGACCGCCGGTCTTCGGCGGCCACGCGCCTGTAAAAGACAGGAAGCTAAATGTCCGACGCACGCGACATCTACATGAACACTCTGGTGCCGATGGTGGTCGAGCAGACCAACCGCGGCGAACGGGCCTACGACATCTTCTCGCGGCTGCTGAAGGAGCGGATCGTCTTTCTGACCGGCCCGATCCACGACAGCGTCGCGAGCCTGATTTCGGCGCAGCTGCTCTATCTGGAATCGGAAAATCCGAACAAGGACATCGCGTTCTACATCAACTCGCCTGGCGGCGTGGTTAGCGCCGGGCTGGCGATGTACGACACGATGCAGTACATCCGCCCCGACGTGTCTACGGTCTGTGTCGGCATGGCGGCTTCGGCCGGCTCGCTGCTGCTGACCGCCGGGGCGAAAGGCAAGCGCTTCAGCCTGCCCAACGCGAAGGTGATGATCCACCAGCCCTCCGGCGGCTTCCAGGGCCAGGCGACGGATATCGAAATCCACGCCCGGGAGATCCTCGCCACCCGCGAGCGGCTGAACAAGATCTACGCCCACCATACCGGCCAGGAGGTCGACAAGATCGCGCAGGCGATGGAGCGCGATCGTTTCATGTCGCCGGAGGAGGCAAAAGATTGGGGCCTCATCGACGAGGTCGTCAGTCACCGTCCCTCGGGGCTGGCGGGCGAGCCCTCCGGCAGCGGCGACGGCGACGATGGCTCCGGCTCGGGCGGGGGCGACGACAAGGCGACCTGACGCCCGTTGAAGGCCCGCTGCGGCCCCCGGGTATACCTTGGGGCCTGGAGCGGTTAGAATTTATTCAGGAAATATGATGCTAACTGATGCCGATGCGCGCCGCGGCGCGCGGTGGCATGGGCACATGCGGGCGGGCGCGGCGTTTATGCAACAGGCGCCGGCAATGCGCGGGCAGGGCCCAAAGAAGGGTCTTGTTGCGTCCCGGGCCGGGATTATGTTTGAGAAACGGTGGCATTAGGCGTTGTGCCGAATCAGAGCGACCGTCTAACATGATGAGTCACGCCGACAGCGAGACGGGATGGTATGAGCAAGTCTAGCGGCAGCGATTCGAAGAACACTCTCTATTGCTCTTTCTGCGGCAAGAGCCAGCACGAAGTGCGCAAGCTCATCGCCGGTCCGACGGTGTTCATCTGCGACGAGTGTGTCGAACTCTGCATGGACATCATTCGCGAGGAGCACAAGACCACCCTCGTGAAATCGCGCGACGGCGTTCCCTCGCCGCGGGACATCTGCTCGGTGCTGGATGACTATGTGATCGGGCAGGACCACGCCAAGCGCGTGCTTTCCGTCGCTGTCCACAATCACTACAAGCGGCTGTCGCACGGCTCGAAGAACAACGACGTCGAGCTCGCCAAGTCCAACATCCTGCTGGTCGGCCCGACGGGCTGCGGCAAGACGCTCTTGGCGCAGACGCTGGCGCGCATTCTCGACGTGCCCTTCACCATGGCCGACGCCACCACGCTGACCGAGGCCGGCTATGTCGGCGAGGATGTCGAGAACATCATTCTCAAGCTGTTGCAGTCGGCCGACTACAACGTCGAGCGCGCGCAGCGCGGCATCGTCTACATCGACGAGGTCGACAAGATTTCGCGCAAGTCCGACAACCCGTCCATCACCCGCGACGTGTCGGGCGAGGGCGTGCAGCAGGCGCTGTTGAAGATCATGGAGGGCACCGTCGCCTCCGTGCCGCCGCAGGGCGGGCGCAAGCACCCGCAGCAGGAATTCCTGCAGGTGGACACCACCAACATTCTTTTCATCTGTGGCGGTGCTTTCGCGGGGCTGGAGAAGATCATCGCCGGGCGCGGCAAGGGATCGTCCATCGGCTTCGGCGCCGACGTGCGCGGACCGGACGAGCGTCAAACCGGTGAAATCCTGCGCGACGTCGAGCCTGAAGATCTGCTCAAGTTCGGCCTCATTCCCGAATTTGTCGGCCGCCTGCCGGTCGTTGCCACTCTCAACGACCTGGACGAGGAAGCCCTCATCGAGATTCTGACCAAGCCGAAGAATGCCTTGGTCAAGCAGTACGAGCGCCTGTTCGAGATGGAGGACGTCCATCTCGAGTTCACGGAAGACGCCCTGCGCGCCATCGCGCAGAGGGCGATCGCCCGCAAGACAGGGGCGCGCGGCCTGCGATCCATCCTGGAGGGGATCCTTCTGGATCCGATGTACGATCTGCCCGGACTGGAGTCCGCCGAGGAAATCGTGATCAATCGCGATGTGGTCGAGGGCCGGGCACAGCCTTACACGATCTACTCCGACCGCCGCGAAGACGTCGAAAACAGCGCCTGAGGTTCGCATCCGCTTGCCGGCCGCCGAGCCGGGCGAAAGACGCGTAAAGCCGGTTGTCCGGCAACGCCCTTGAAGCGGGCAGAGCGGCTGCCAATTTCTGCGTAGAGACGGGGGCGCTGCCTGTCAGGCCCCAGAGCCATCCGGCCGGCGCCGCATCTATCGGGCGCCCGTTTATTGGAAAAGAGGATCGATGCTGGAACTTTCCAAAGGCAACATCTACCCAGTCCTGCCGCTGCGCGACATCGTGGTATTTCCACATATGATCGTGCCGCTGTTCGTCGGACGCGACAAATCCGTGAAGGCGTTGGAGGACGTGATGCAGGACGACAAGCAGATCCTGCTTGTCACCCAGAAGAACGCCTCGCAGGACGACCCTTCGCCCGAGGACATCTACACCGTGGGCACCGTGGGAACGGTGCTGCAGCTGCTCAAGCTGCCCGACGGCACGGTGAAGGTGCTGGTCGAGGGAGGTCAGCGTGCGGCGATCGCCAAATACACCGAGAACGAGACCTTCTTTCAGGCCTATGCCGAGGTTCTCGAGGATGAGAAGGGCGAGGACCGCGAACTCGACGCGCTGGCCCGCAGCGTGGTCTCGCAGTTCGAACAGTACATCAAGCTCAACAAGAAGATTCCGCCGGAGGTGCTCGTCTCGGTCAATCAGATCGAAGATGCCAGCAAGCTCGCGGATACCGTCGCCTCGCATCTGTCACTGAAGATCGCCGAGAAGCAGGAGCTGCTCGAGGCGCGCACAGTGACCGAGCGCCTGGAGCGCGTCTATGCCTTCATGGAGGGCGAGATCGGTGTCCTGCAGGTGGAAAAGCGCATCCGCAATCGCGTCAAGCGTCAGATGGAGAAGACGCAGCGCGAGTACTACCTGAATGAGCAGCTGAAGGCGATCCAGAAGGAGTTGGGCGAGTCCGAGGACGGAAAGGACGAAATCGCCGAGCTCGAGGAAAAGATCAAGAAGACGAAGATGACCAAGGAGGCGCGCGAGAAGGCGCTGGCCGAGGTCAAGAAGCTGCGCAACATGAGCCCGATGTCCGCCGAGGCCACGGTGGTCCGCAACTATCTGGACTGGATGGTGGGGATTCCCTGGAAGAAGCGCACACGGGTGAAGAAGGACCTGAAGCGCGCTCAGGAGGTTCTCGACGCCGACCACTACGGCCTGGAAAAGGTCAAAGAGCGGATCGTCGAATACCTCGCGGTGCAGGCCCGCCTGAACAAGGAGAAGGGCCCGATTCTCTGCCTTGTCGGACCTCCGGGCGTCGGCAAGACCTCGCTCGGCAAGTCGATCGCTCGGGCCACCGGGCGCAACTTCGTGCGCATGAGCCTTGGCGGCGTTCGCGACGAAGCGGAAATCCGCGGTCATCGGCGCACCTATATCGGCTCGATGCCCGGCAAGGTGATCCAGGGCATGAAGAAGGCGAAGTCCTCCAATCCCCTGTTCCTGCTGGACGAGGTCGACAAGCTTGGCGCCGATTGGCGCGGCGACCCGTCTTCGGCGCTGCTCGAGGTGCTGGACCCGGAGCAGAATTCGACATTCCAGGACCATTACCTGGAGGTCGACTACGATCTGTCCGATGTGATGTTCGTGACCACGGCGAACACCCTGCGCATGCCGCAGCCGTTGCTCGACCGCATGGAGACCATTCGAATCCCCGGCTACACCGAGGACGAGAAGATCCAGATCGCCAAGCGTCACCTGCTGCCCAAGCAGCTCAAGGAGCACGGGCTGAAGGATGGCGAGTTTTCGATCTCGGACCAGGCGCTGAGGGACCTCATTCGCTATTACACGCGCGAAGCCGGCGTGCGGAATCTGGAGCGTGAGCTCGCCAATCTCGCACGCAAGGCCGTGAAGGAGATCCAGCTCGGCGAATCCAAGCAGGTCAGCATGACCCGGCGGAACCTGGACAAGTATGCCGGCGTGCGCCGCTATCGCTTCGGCGAGGCGGAGCAGGAGGACACCGTTGGTCTCGCAACCGGGCTGGCCTGGACGGAGGTCGGCGGAGAGCTTCTGTCGATCGAGGCGGTCAGCGTGCCCGGCAAGGGCAAGGTGACCACCACCGGCAAGCTCGGCGACGTCATGAAGGAGTCGATCCAAGCCGCCGAGTCCTACGTGAAAAGCCGCAGTTACACCTTCGGCATCGACCCGAAGGACTTCGAGAAGAAGGACTTCCACGTCCACGTGCCCGAGGGCGCAACGCCGAAGGACGGTCCCTCCGCCGGTGTGGCGATGGTCACCGCCATCGTTTCGGTGCTGACCGGCATCAAGGTCCGCCGCGATGTGGCGATGACCGGCGAGGTCACGCTGCGCGGCCGTGTCCTGCCAATCGGCGGGCTCAAGGAAAAACTGCTGGCCGCTCTGCGCGGCGGCATCAAGACGGTGCTGATCCCGGAAGAGAACGAGAAGGACCTCACGGAGATTCCGGACAACGTGAAGCGCGGCATGAAGATCATTCCCGTCAAGACCATCGACGAGGTGATCGCAGCCGCGCTCGTCGGCAAGCTCACGCCCATCGACCCACGTGATACCGAGCAGGTCGAGGCTGTGCCGAAGGGCGAGGAAGAAGGCGGCCGCAGCGGCGTCGTGACGCACTGACGCAAACGGAGTAGCGGTCCGCTCCACCATTGCGACGCGGGAAAGCCACAGTGGCCGGTTTTCGGCCGAAAAACGGTGGTTTTCCCGCGTTCCTACATTGACGGGCGGGCTACCACGGCAGTAGACTCCGCCTGCCTCTTCAGTCGGAACTTGCTTAACCACACCGTATCCAAATCCCTTAATTGAGGAGGGGGGTCTAACGTGAATAAGAACGATCTCGTTGCCGCCGTCGCCGATAGCACTGGCCTGTCCAAAGCTGATAGTGCGCGTGCCGTCGATGGTGTGTTTGATTCCATTACGGACGCCCTGAAAAAGGGCGATGAAGTGCGCCTGGTCGGTTTTGGCACCTTCGCCGTTGCGAGCCGGGCAGCCTCGACGGGCAGAAACCCGCGCACTGGCCAGACGATCCAAATTCCGGCGTCTAAGCAGCCGAAATTCAAGGCCGGAAAGGGCCTTAAGGACGCCGTCAACTAATTCCCGACGGAATTCGCTTCAAGGACCGGCCGCTGCATGCGATGTGTGGCGGCCGGTTTCGTTTGTTGGCCAAGGGGCGGCGCACTTCCGTGGATGGTCAACGTCCCGGCCTTGCGCTCTGGCGCCGCGGCGGCGATTCTGACTACGATGGAACGTCGATTACGGCTTGCGGGCGGTTAGCTCAGTTGGAAGAGCGGCGCGTTTACACCGCGTAGGTCGGCGGTTCGAGCCCGTCACCGCCCACCATTCTTCCCCCGGCTGGGCCCGGGTGCTGGCCGCCGTTCGATTTGGACGGATAAGGTGCTGACACGCTCACGCCGGCGCACCATATACCAGTGAGCGGTGGCGCCCAAAAACACCGCAGACGCCAAGCGAGGTTGCTTGACACCCAGCCGAGCGGTGCAGTAAACGACGGTCCTTCGCAACGAAGACCCCAAATGGGGGTGTAGCTCAGTCGGTTAGAGCGCTGGCCTGTCACGCCAGAGGCCGCGGGTTCGAGTCCCGTCACTCCCGCCACTTTCCGCGCACGATTGCCGCGATCCACCGTGCATCGGCACGGACAAGCCTGCTCGGCTGCGACACGCCGTCGCGCGGGAGCGCTGAGTGCGGCGGCGGCCTTTCCAGCCTTCCATTCGTGCCCATATCTTGGCAAAGTGACGCGCAATCCGCCGACGCGCTGGCCTTCAAGGCACGTATATCTCGACTTTCGCGGACCGGACAGCGCGCACGCAAAGGAAAGGGCAGATGCAGGACCTGCTGGCCGAATACCTTCCAATCCTGATCTTCATCGGTATCGCCGTGGGGTTGTGCGTGGCGATGGTGACAGCGTCCTACGTGGTGGCCCGCCAACGCCCCGATTCAGAAAAGGTTTCGGCCTACGAGTGCGGCTTCGAGGCGTTCGACGACGCTCGCAGCCGCTTCGATGTGAGATTCTACCTGGTGTCGATTCTCTTCATCATCTTCGACCTCGAGGTGGCGTTCCTCTTCCCGTGGTCCGTTTCCCTGGGAGAGATCGGCCAGTTCGGCTTCTGGTCGATGGTGGTGTTCCTCGTCGTCTTGACCGTCGGCTTCATCTACGAGTGGAAGAAGGGAGCCCTGGAATGGGAGTAAAGGCTGACGAGTCCTCGCTGGTCGGCTCTGCACGCCTCCTGGCCCCCGGTGAGCAGCAGGAGTTGATCCTCAGCCGGGCGAACCAGGAATTGACCGAGAAGGGCTTTTTGATCGCCCAGCTCGACAAGCTGTCTGCGTGGGCCCAATCCGGCTCGCTCTGGCCGATGACCTTTGGCCTTGCGTGCTGTGCGGTGGAGATGATGCATGCCGCATGCAGCCGCTACGATCTCGACCGCTTCGGCACCGTCTTCATGGCGAGCCCCCGGCAATCGGACGTGATGATCGTTGCCGGCACGCTGTGCAACAAAATGGCGCCGGCGCTGCGCAAGGTCTACGACCAGATGGCCGAGCCCCGCTGGGTGATCTCAATGGGCTCCTGCGCCAACGGCGGCGGCTACTATCACTATTCCTATTCGGTGGTGCGCGGTTGCGACCGCGTGGTGCCAGTCGACGTCTACGTGCCCGGATGCCCGCCGACGGCAGAGGCTCTTGTCTACGGCGTCATGCAACTGCAAAAGAAAATTCGCCGCGAGGCGGGTTTCGAACGCTGAAGCCGGGTCCCGCGCGAACCGTCGCTGCTGCCTGCCGCTCCGGCGTCTATTGGCGGGCGAACAATAAGGCGGGCCAAAGAGTTTGAACGGACGGAACAGGATGGACGAGGCTCTCAAAGATCTAGGCGATTACGTATCCGCGGCCCTGCCCGAGGAGGTCACAAGGTTCGAGGTGGCCCGCCACGAACTCGTGGTCTGGGTGACGCGCGAGTCAATCGTCCGCGTTCTCACCTTCCTGCGCGACGATCAGAACTGTCAGTTCAAGATGCTGCTCGATATCACCGCGGTCGATTACCCGGACGAGGCCGAGCGCTTCGAGGTCGTCTACAACCTGCTCTCCCACAAACACAATCAGCGCATCCGCGTCAAACTGACGACGGACGAGGACACTGCGGTGCCGTCGGTGACGGGGGTTTACAGCTCCGCCATCTGGGCGGAACGCGAGACTTGGGACCTCTACGGCGTGTTCTTCTCGGATCACCCCGACCTGCGCCGGCTTCTGACGGACTATGGCTTCGAGGGACATCCGCTGCGCAAGGATTTCCCACTGACCGGCTACGTCGAGGTGCGCTACGACGAGGACCAGAAACGCGTGGTCTATCAACCGGTCAAGCTGGTGCAGGAATTTCGGCACTTCGATTTCCTGAGCCCCTGGGAGGGCATGGTGCGGCTGCCCGGCGACGAGAAGGCGGACGAGGGCGCCGAGGAGGACAAGTCCTGATGGCCGAGCAGACGATCAAGCCGCTGACCCTCAACTTCGGGCCGCAGCATCCGGCCGCGCATGGTGTGCTCCGTATGGTGCTGGAGATGGACGGCGAGGTGATCGAGCGGGTGGATCCGCACATCGGCCTGCTGCACCGCGGTACCGAAAAGCTGATCGAATACAAGACCTATCTGCAGGCGGTGCACTACTTCGACCGGCTGGATTACGTCTCGCCGATGTGCCAGGAGCATGCCTTCGCGCTGGCGATCGAAAAGCTGCTGGGCATCGACGTGCCGCCGCGTGGCCAGTATATCCGCGTGCTCTATTCCGAGCTTACGCGCATCCTCAACCATCTTCTTCAGATATGCGCCTATGCCTTTGATGTTGGGGCAATGACGCCGATGCTCTGGGGCTTCGAGGAGCGCGAGAAGCTGATGGAGTTCTACGAGCGGGCGTCGGGCGCGCGCATGCATTCCGGCTATTTCCGCGCTGGCGGCGTGGCGCGCGACATTCCCGCCGGGCTGATCGAGGACATTCTCGCGTGGGCGGAGTTCTTTCCGAAGGTCGTTGACGATATTGACGCGTTGTTGACGGAGAACCGCATCTTCAAGCAGCGCTCGGTCGATATCGGCGTCGTCAGCGCCGAGGACGCGATGGACTGGGGCTTCACCGGGCCGATGCTGCGTGCGTCGAACGTCGCCTGGGACCTGCGCAAGGCGCAGCCGTATGACGCCTACGAGGACATGGATTTCGATATTCCTATAGGCAAGAACGGTGACTGCTACGACCGCTACTTGATTCGCATGCAGGAGATGCGTGAAAGCCTGAAAATCATCCATCAGGCCTGCGAGGCGATGCCCGACGGACCGTCGCGCACGCCGGACCAGAAGGTGACCCCGCCCAAGCGCGCGGAAATGAAGCGGTCGATGGAAGCGCTGATCCACCACTTCAAGCTCTACACCGAGGGCTATCACGTGCCCGCGGGCGAGACTTACACCGCCGTCGAGGCGCCCAAGGGCGAGTTCGCGGTCTTCCTCGTCGCCGATGGCACCAACCGGCCCTACAAGTGCAAGATCCGTGCGCCCGGCTTCTACCACTTGGCGGGAATGGACTTCTGCACGCGCGGCCACATGCTGGCCGACAGCGTGGCCATTCTCGGTGCCATGGACATCGTCTTCGGGGAGATCGATCGATGAAGGTCACCAGCTATCCCGAGCCGAAGTCCGGTGAATTCGCCTTCGACAAGGAAAACCAGAAGCGGGTGGAAAAGATACTCGCGCGCTACCCGGAGGGCCGCCAGGCCAGCGCCATCCTGCCGCTGATGGACATCGCGCAGCGCCAGAACGGCGGCTGGCTGTCCGACGCCTGCATCGAATACATCGCCGAGATGCTGGAAATCGCACCGATCCGCGCTTACGAGGTCGCCAGCTTTTACACCATGCTGAACCGCCAGCCGGTGGGCGACTACTACATCCAGGTTTGCCGCACGACGCCGTGCTGGCTGCGCGGCTCTGACGAGCTGACCGCGGTGTGCAAGCGCAAGTTGGGCGTCGAACTCGGCGAGGTAACGGAGGACGGCAAGTTCTCTTTCATCGAGGTCGAGTGCCTGGGCGCCTGCGTCAACGCGCCAATGGTGCAGATCAACGACGACTACTACGAGGATCTGACGGCCGAACGGCTGGAGGAGATCATCGACGCGCTGGCCGCCGGCAAGGAGGTTCCGATCGGCTCGCAGATGGGCCGCCAGGGCTCTGCCCCGGAAGGCGGGCCGGAGACGCTGCGCGACATGCCATGGGCCCAGTCGAAGGAAGGCGACTTGCCGGACTACGGTCCCGCCGGCACGAAACCCGCCGACCACAGGCAGGAGCCGACCGCCGGGCCGGCGAAGGAGGCTGCGGCGAAAAAGGGTTCGGCAAAGCAAGGCGCTGCCAAGAAGCCGTCGGCGAAAAAGGGAGACTCGTGATGCTGCAGGATAAGGACCGCATCTTCACGAACCTCTACGGCGAGCATGACTGGCACTTGGCGGGCGCGAAGAAGCGCGGCGTCTGGGACAAGACCAAGGATTTGGTCGCCCTCGGCCGCGACGAGATCGTGCAGCGGGTCAAGGACTCGGAGCTGCGCGGGCGCGGCGGGGCCGGCTTTCCCACCGGAATGAAATGGTCGTTCATGCCGAAGGATACGGGCGGGCGTCCGGCTTATCTGGTGGTCAACGCCGACGAATCGGAGCCGGGCACCTGCAAGGACCGCGACATGATGCGCTGGGACCCGCACCGTCTGCTGGAAGGCTGTCTGGTTTCCGGCGTCGGCATGGGCGCGAGCGCCGCCTACATCTACATTCGCGGCGAGTTCTACAACGAAGCCTCCAATATCCAGATCGCCATCGAGGAGGCCTACGAAGACGGCCTCAGCGGCAAGAACGCCTGCGGGTCCGGCTACGACTTCGACATTTATCTGCATCGCGGCGCCGGCGCCTACATCTGCGGCGAGGAAACGGCGCTGCTGGAAAGCCTCGAAGGCAAGAAGGGCATGCCCCGCCTCAAGCCGCCGTTTCCTGCGGCCGTGGGCCTCTGGGGGTGCCCCACGACGGTGAACAACGTCGAGACCATCGCCGTTGTGCCGGAAATCCTGCGCAGGGGCGTCGACTGGTGGACCAACCTGGGCCGGCCCAAGAACACCGGCACCAAGGTGTTCTGCATCTCGGGTCATGTGAACAAGCCGTGCAATGTGGAAGAAGAGCTCGGCATTCCGCTCAAGGAGCTGATCGAGAAGTATGCGGGCGGCGTGCGCGGCGGATGGGACAACCTGCTGGCCATCATTCCCGGCGGCTCGTCCGTGCCCTGCATTCCGAAGCCGACGTGCGACAGCGTGCTGATGGACTTCGATTCTCTGCGCGAGGCCAAGACCGGCCTCGGCACGGCGGCTGTCATCGTCATGGACAAGTCCACCGACATCGTCGAGGCCATCACGCGTCTTGCGCACTTCTACATGCACGAGAGTTGCGGGCAGTGCACGCCCTGCCGCGAAGGCACCGGCTGGATGTGGCGGGTTTTGACCCGCATGGGCGAGGGCCGCGCGGAGATCGAGGAGATCGACAATCTTCTGGACGTGACCTACGAGGTCGAAGGCCACACGATCTGCGCCCTGGGCGACGCCGCGGCCTGGCCGGTGCAGGGCCTGATCCGGCATTTCCGGCCCGAGCTGGAGCAGCGGATCAAGGATTACAAGGCGCGCCATGGCGCCACTGCGGAGGCCGAGGCCGGCAGCGAGCCGGCGGCCGCGGAATAGGATGGGAGCGAACGGGGAGAGCTCATGCCGAAGCTGACCATCGACGGCAAGGAAATCGAGGTTCCCGACGGGATGACCGTCCTGCAGGCCTGCGAGTTGGCCGGCAAGGAGGTGCCGCGGTTCTGCTACCACGACCGGCTGTCGGTGGCGGGCAATTGCCGCATGTGCCTTGTCGAAATGGAAAGGTCGCCCAAGCCCATCGCTTCCTGCGCCATGCCGGCGGGCGACGGCATGGTGATCCACACGAATTCGGAGGTTGCCAAGAAGGCGCAGCGCGGCGTCATGGAGTTCCTGCTGATCAATCACCCCCTGGACTGCCCGATCTGCGACCAGGGCGGCGAGTGCGACCTGCAGGACCAGGCGATGGCCTATGGCTTCGACCGCAGCCGCTTCGAGGAAAACAAGCGTGCGGTGCCCGAGAAGTACATGGGGCCGATCATCAAGACGATCATGACCCGCTGCATCCACTGTACGCGATGCATCCGCTTCGCCGCCGAAGTCGCCGGGGTCGAGGAAATCGGCGCCCTCAATCGCGGCGAACACATGGAAATCACGACGCTGGAGAAAGCGATCAACAGCGAGCTTTCGGGCAATCTGGTCGACATCTGCCCGGTGGGCGCGCTTACGTCGCGACCGTACGCGTTTGCCGCGCGGCCTTGGGAACTTCGCAAGACCCCGTCGATCGACGTGATGGATGCCGTCGGCAGCAACATTCGCGTCGACAACCGCGGCCCGGAAGTCATGCGTGTGCTGCCGCGCCTGCATGAGGACATCAACGAGGAATGGATTTCCGACAAGACGCGCTACGCCATCGAGGGCCTGCGACGTCAGCGGCTGGACCGGCCGTATGTCCGTCGCGGCGGCCGCTTGCAGGAAAGCACGTGGGAAGAGGCCTTCACCACGATTGCGGAGAAGACGAAGGAGTTGAAGGGCGAGCAGATGGCGGCCATCGCCGGCGATCTCTGCGACGCCGAATCCATGCTGGCGCTGAAGGATTTCATGACCTCGCTGGGCTCCGCCAGCCTGGACTGCCGGCAGGACGGCGCCAAGCTCGATGCGTCGTCGCGCGCGAACTACCTCTTCAACACCACCATCGCCGGGATCGAGGATGCGGACGCTTGCCTGCTGGTTGGCACGAACCCGCGCTGGGAGGC
>JAWVYK010000066.1:0-11773 GCA_033722755.1 Rhodovibrionaceae bacterium
CCGCCAATGCGGCACCGCGCCAGCGCTTGGCTGTGACCGCCGAAGCGCCGGCCACAAAGGCGCAGGAATCCGAGCGAATGCAGGTGGAACGCCGTAGGGCGAATGAATACCGCCTGCGCACCCAGCCGGCTGCCGTAGAGCCGGTGGTAACGCAGAGCCTGGCGGACGACCACCGAAGCGCTGCCCGGCCCGCGCGTCCGGCTCCCGAAGGCCGGCCCGAGCAGATCGTGCTGCAGAGTGCGCCCGAAGCGATTCCGGCCCGCGAGCGCAAGACGACGCCGCGCCAGGAGATGCAGCGCGCACCGGTCGTCGAGGTTTCCAACGGCGCGGGCCGCCGCCGCATGGCGGCGCGCATGCGCGGATACTTCACCGATCAGGGCGTGCCGGTGCAGCGGCTCACCAATGCGGACCACTTCGCCCACCAGAGCTCGACCGTGTTCTACCGGCCGGGCTGGGAAGAGGAAGCCGAAGTGCTCGCCAGCTATCTGCCGGTGAGCGTGGCGATTAGCCCGGAGCCGAACCAATCGGCGGATCTGCGCCTCGAATTGGGCGGTGACCTGCTGGCCTTCGACGCCTCGCTCATCAATCGCTCCGATGAGCCGGTCGAGAAGCAGCCGGAGCCTGAGAAGGAGGAAGAGGAGCAGAAACCGGAGACGGATTTCACGTCCTAATCCGCTGGCCTGGTGGGGGCATTTGAAGCGGGATGCGAGGCCTTTTGGAGAGGGGGATCGAGGTATGGCTACGGCATTCGACTGGGCAGTTTTGGGCGGCTTGCGGAAAGCAGGCAAGGCAGCTTGCGTCGGCCTGATGCTTTCGGCATTGGCGGCTTGCGCTGGCGGCGCGACCCAAAAGGATCGTCCGACCGTTACCGCGGAAATGGCGCAGGCGACGAAAGAGCGCGCCATGGATCTCGCCGAGAGGGCGGTTGACGAGCGTCGCTTCGACGACGCCCGCAAGCTGGTTCAGCGCGTTCTGATTTCGGAGCCCGGCAATTTGCGGGCCCATCTCATCCAGGCCGAGGCGTTGCGTGGCGCCGGTCAGCCCGGCAAGGCGGCATCGTCCTTCGAGAAAATCCTAGCGAAGGAAGAATTGCCTCCGCAGCTCGCCGCGCGCGCGCATCAGGGCTACGGCCTGTCGCTTCTGTTTCAGGGCAAGCCGACCACCTCGCGCGAGCATTTGCAGAAGGCGGTCGCCTTCGACCCCACGCTTTGGCAGGCGTGGAACGGCCTCGGCTATCTCCACGACCTCGAAGACGAGTGGGACAAGTCTGAATTCGCCTATGGCCAAGCCCTTGCTGTGCGGCCGGATTCTGCGCCGCTGCTGAACAACCGCGGTTTCTCGCGCATGATGCAGGGCAAGAGCGAGGCGGCGTTGGCCGACCTGCAGCGCAGTCTGCGCCTCGACCCCGAGCTCGAGGTGGCCGAGACGAACCTGCGTCTCGCGCTCGCCTCCCAAGGCGCTTACGCAAACGCGCTTTCTGGCGTGCCCAGCGAGAAGCGCAGCGACGTGCTGAACAATATCGGCTTTATGGCCCTCATTCGGGGCGATTACGACAACGCCGAAGCGTATCTGCGCCAGGCCATGGACAGCGACGCCAGCTTCAACAAGGCGGCGCACCGAAATCTCGCCTACCTGGAATCGCTCAAGCAGTCGCGTTCGAGCGCGATCGCCAGCCAGGCTGACTCGGAGGCCGAGGCGGAATGAGCGGGTTCTACGAGATATACCTCTACACGGCTTTCGCGCTCTTCGCGGCGGGCTTCGTCGCGGCGGGCATCTACGATTGCTGGCGCTACATCATCCCGAACTGGCTGGTGGCCGCGTTGACCGGACTCTTCGTGGTTACTGCGCTCGTGCTGCCGTTTTCGATCGACTGGCAGAAACATCTGCTGGCGGGAGCCGTGTTTCTTGCATTCGGTCTTTTCTGTTTCCGTTTTCGCCTGTTGGGGGCGGGCGACGGAAAACTGGTCGCGGTCGGCGCCCTCTGGGTCGGCTGGGACCTGGCTCTCACGTACGTCATCTACACCTCCCTGGCCGGCGGGGCCTTTGCGATTGGCCTGGTCGTTCTCAGGAAGGCGCTGGAGGGCGTGCGGTATGTGGCGCCGGCCAATTGCACGCTGCGTGTGCAGGTGCCCCGGTTGCTGATGCCGAGCGAAGGGATCCCTTATGGGGTCGCTATCGCCGTGGGCGCCATTGTGGTGGGGCGGATGTCACCTATGTTCGAAATACTGTGGTGACAGTGCATGAGAGTGGGGGACAAAAAGTCTATGAAAACAATAAAGAAAGAGGGTCGGAATGAGCGGGACTATTCAAAGAGGCGACTTCACCGCAGGCGAATTGCGGCAACTGAGCCGCAAGGAGCGGGACGGTCGTGTTCGCGTGCGCATGATCATGATTGCGCACATGTTGGACGGCATGGGACGCGAGCAAGCGTCGCAGGCTGTCGGGCTTAGCCGTCAGGCGGCCTACGATTGGGCGGCGCGCTACGAAGCGCGAGGCCTGCGTGGGCTGAGGGACCGTCCCAGGTGCGGGCGTCCCAGAAAGATCGACAGGAAGACCGCCGAAGCCTTGCGCAAGCGGCTTCACGCCCACGCGGAGCAGATGGGCGAGGACATTTCCGCAATCCGTGGTGTCGACGTGCAGCACATCCTGCGCGAGGAGTTCGACATCGACTACAGTCTGTCGGCGACCTACGTGCTGTTGCGTCGCCTCGGGCTCAAGGGTGCGGGATAGGGCCAGGCGGCCAAGGTTCCCGAAAGGGACGAAAGCATGGTTGAATCCGATATGGAGGGGCTCTCAGGGCTCCTCCATTTCGGCGCTGCCGTCTGCTCGCAGGAACTTGGGATTGTTGCCCGCGATCACCACGGTGATCTCACCCTTTTCCTGCTTTCCGTCGAAATCACGGGCGAGATCCGCCAGCCAGCCACGGTGAACCCGTTCGAAGCGCTTGGTGAGTTCCAGGCAGACCGCCGCACGGCGGTCGCCAAGTGCTGCGAGCGCGTCGGCGAGAAGTTTGCCGATGCGGTGCGGGGATTCGAAGAGAACGAGGCTGTGCGGCGCCTCGGCTTCGCGGGCCAGGAAGTTGCGCCGCTGACCGCTTTTGCGCGGCGGAAATCCCAGAAAGGTGTAGCTGGCCGCCGACAGGCCGGAGGCGATCAGCGCCGTGGTCACCGCGCTCGGTCCCGGCAGCACCTCGACCCGGTGTCCGCCGTCCAGCGCCGCCTGTATGCTGCGGTAGCCGGGGTCGCTGACGCCGGGCTGCCCGGCGTCGGAGACGAGCGCGACGTCGACGCCCTGCGCCAATAGCCCGGCGATTCGCTGGGCGGCCCGCGATTCGTTGTGCTCGTGGCAGGCGAACATGTGCTCCGGCCGGGCGATGGCGTAGCGTTCGAGAAGCCGGCGGGTGATGCGGGTGTCTTCGCAGGCAAGTGCGCCCACTTCGGACAGCACCCGCACGGCTCTGTAGGTTACGTCTTCCAGGTTGCCGATCGGCGTGGCGACGACGAAAAGCGTGGCGCCTTCGCCTGCATGGCGTTCCTTGCTCATGCGCGTTTCTTCCCAGCGTTCTGGCCGGCTAGTCCGAGACGCAGGATTTCCGCCGGCTCGCCGCGCAGCTTGATGCTGATCTGCTGCTCTAGGCGAAGTTGCGGGAGCGCCCTGAGAGCCGCTGCCATGGCGTCGACGTCCGCCGTTATGACGATGCCGCGCCAGCTTTCGGGCTCGGCCAGCCGTACGGCCTCGGCCAGAAGCGCGGTATAGAGCGCGGGATTGTCCCCGCTCAGGCCGAATTGTTTGCCGAACGGGGGGTTGGCCAGCAAGACGCTGGTGGAGCCATCGGGCAGCGGAAGACGGCGGGCATCGCCCTGCCTGATCTCCGCGCTTTCAACCGGGTCGAGGTTCTTGCGCGCGACGCTCACGGCATCCTTGTCCTCGTCGAAGCCCAGACATCTCGCTGCTGGCGCGTAGGCGGAGAATTCGGCAAGCAGGCTGCCGCTGCCGCAAACGGGGTCGAGCACGGTATCGGCGTTCGTCGGATGCGCCAGGAACGCCATGGCGGCGGCTACGGTGACGGGCAGGCTGCCCTCGCGCTCCTGGCGGCGCGCATCGCGGCCTGTCGCATCCGAGGCGCCGAAGGCCTCGGTGCAGATGTAATAGTCCTGATCGATGCAGAAGACTCTCAACGCCCGGTGCGAGCCTTCGTCGAACTTAATTCCCCGCTCGGCGAGCTGCTTGCCCAGCCACCTGCCGAACAGCAGCCGGTCGAAATGCGCACCCTCGCACGCCACCGCCAGTCTCAGGGGCCGCTTATCCGGCTCTTTGCGCAGGTAGGCCGTCAGACGGTCCAGCTGCGCGTCGGACACCTTGAACCGGCCGTAGACGAGGCAGGTAAGTGTTTCCTCCGCAATGCGCAGGTCGGAGTGCCCTGGCGCGCGCCTGGACTGGGGTAGGAATATCAGGTCGTGGTTGCGCTGGCGACGCACAGCCGGACGAGCGGCATGGCCGATCAGGCCGGCAAAGCGCATCTCCGCCGTCAGAAGCGGCGCAAGGCCGGGCGCGCAGCGGACGACCCAGGCCGGCTGCCCCAGCTTCGGCGTGCGTTTGGCCTGCGTACGTTTGGCCTGCGCCTTTCCCGGCCGTTTTGCGGCATCCGCGGGCTGGCCGCTGCCGGATTGCCGCGTGGCTTTCCGGTGTGTCCTCGCGGGCCTGCCGCGGCGCCCGCCTGGGGCGGCGGTCCGGCCTTCGGTCCTGCGTTTGCCTTTCATGGCCGCGCAAGCTAGACCAGTCATGGCCCATTTGCGAGAGCCCGAAGAAAGCCGCATGTCCCAAGCCGCACCGGTTGCCGGCGACAACCCTGAAAGCCCTGATCGGCCCAGCCTTCTGGTGACGCCGGAATGGGAGGATTACGCCCTCGTCGACAGCGGCGAGGGCTGGAAGCTGGAACGCTTCGGTCCCGTATTGCTCAAGCGGCCGGAGCCGCAGGCGCTCTGGCACGCCGGGGCGCCGGAGCGCTGGTCGGATGCGGATGCCGTCTTCCAGCCGGACGAGGGCGAGGAAAAAGGCGGCTGGGAAATGGCTGACGACATCGCGAGCCGCTGGACCATGGCTTACCGAGGCGTGCGTTTCCATGCCGAACTGACGTCGTTCCGCCACACCGGCGTCTTCCCCGAACAGGCGGTTCACTGGGACTGGTGCGACTCTCTCATCAAGGGCGCGGACCGGCCGGTCAAGGTGCTCAATCTCTTCGGCTATACAGGCCTAGCATCCTTGCTGGCTGCCCGGGCAGGCGCAGAGGTCACGCATATCGACGCATCGCGCAAGGCGGTGGGATGGGCGCGGGAGAACCAGGCGCTTTCCGGTCTGGATGACAAGCCGATCCGCTGGATCTGCGAGGACGCGGTGAAGTTCGTGGAGCGCGAGGTACGCCGTGGCAACAGCTACGACGGCATTATCCTGGATCCGCCGAAATACGGCCGCGGCCCGAAAAACGAGGTCTGGCGTTTCTTCGAGTCCACGCCGCGCCTGCTCGCCGGCCTGTCGCAGCTGTTGAGCGACGATGCCCTGTTCCTGGTGATGACCGCCTACGCCATCCGGATGTCGTGCCTATCGATCCGCCACGCGCTGGTTCCGGTGGTGCGCGGGCGCGGCGGCTGGCTCGACTATGGCGAGATGGTCACCCGGGAAAGCGCCGCCGGGCGCTTGCTGCCGCAGGCGATTTACGCCCGCTGGCAGGCCTGAGAATCCGGTGAGCACCCAAATGCAGCGGCTGCCGGAAATCACCAGTCCCACCAATCCGCTCGTCAAGGAAATCCACGCATTGCGGCTGCGCAAGCGCCGCGAGGAAACCGGCCTTTTCGCGATCGAGGGCCTGCGCAACCTGGAGGACGCGCTGGCGCGTAGGGCGGCGCCGGTTAGCGTGTTGCTGGGCGATGCGGCGCTCGAGGCGCCGGCCTGCAAGGCGGTGGTGAGGCGGGCGGTATCCGCCGGGGCGGATGTGTACCGCGTCTCCCAGCGGGTGCTGGAAAAGCTGTCGCACCAGGCCAATGCGCAGCCCGCCATCGCCACGTTCCGCCAGCACTGGTGCGCGTTGCAGGACGCGCCGGTTGCCCCCCGCAGTCTGTGGGTCGCGCTGGAAGGCGCCCGCGACCCGGGAAACCTCGGGACCATCCTGCGCACCGCCACGGCCGCCGGGGCCTGCGGACTCATCCAACTCGACGGCGGCTGCGATCCCTTTTCGCCGGAAGCCGTGCGCGCCTCGATGGGCACGATCTTCGCCCAGCGCCTTGTGCGTGCAGGTCTTCGGGACTTCGCCGACTGGTGCCGCGGCCGCGGCGCGGTCCTCGTGGCTGCTAATCCGCGGGGCGACCGCGATTTCATGGCGCTGGAGTACCGTCTTCCGGCGGTCGTGCTGATGGGCAGCGAAGGCGAGGGTCTGAGCGAGGCCGCGCTCGCCTTGGCCGACATGCGCGCCGCGATACCCATGCGCCCGGAAGCCGAATCCCTCAACGTCGCCGTTTCCACCGCGCTGATGCTCTACGCCGTGGTCGCGCGCTGCGGGCTTGCCGATCCTTCGGGCTAGGCGGCCTGCGCCGGGATGAAAAAGGGAACCTCGAAGCCTTCCTGGGCGAGGGCACGCTGGACGGCGGGGCGGGCCTCGCCCGTCTCGACCACGCGCGCCACCGCGGGCAGATTGCCTGGTGGATTTTCCAGACTGCGGCACCAGCGGCAAAGCATCATCATGTAGATGTCGGCGGCGCTGAATTCCTCGCCCATCAGGTAGGGACCGCGCGACGACAGCTCGTTCTCGATAATAGACCAGGTGTTGGCGATTCGCTCGGCGGCGCGGCCGCGCACCGTGGGTATGGCCCCGTCGTCGCTGACATGACGTTCGGTGTAGTTGTAGACGAGGATTTCCGGCTGCAGCGTGTTGGTCAGATAGACCATCCAGTTGAGGAAGCGTCCGCGCGCCTCGCTGCCCGGCTCCGGGCTGAGGCCCGAGCCCGGGAAGCGTTCCAGGATATACAGGCAGATCGCCGCCGATTCCCAGATAACCAGATCGCCGCTGACCAGCGTCGGAATTCGCCCATTCGGATTGAGGCGCAGGTATTCCGCGCTTTTGTGCGCATTGTTCGCCCGGTCGACCAGCATGAGCTCGTAGTCCGCGCCGGTCTCCTCGAGCAGGATGTGCGGCGCCAGACTGGCGTTTCCCGGATAGTAGTGGAGCCTCAGCATCGCTTTCCGCCTCCATGATTCTGCGCGCCTTGCGGTCGGCGACTTGGAGGTTATTGCCGTTTTACCGTCGCCCGCAAGATCGGAAAGGCGATCAGGCCGGCCAGAAAGCCGCCGGCGTGCGCCTCCCAGCTGATGCGGCCCATGACGCCGAAAACACCGCCGGGTCCACCCGCCGCGAAGGCGTAGATCACATTCAGCAACATCATGATCGCGACCCAATAGACGACCTTGGCGACGCGCCGGGCTGGCCGCTCGTGGGGACGGTAGATCCAGAAATAGGAGGCCGCGCCCCACAATCCGAAAGCGATGCCGGAGGCCCCGCGCAACGCGAACAGCTCGCCCCAATTCAGGGCGGCATGGGTGCTGGCCCCGGCGACCGCGGCGATCAGGCAGAGCAGAAGGAAGCGCGCCGAACCCAGTATGCGGCAGGCCACCGAGCCGGCCGTGAAGATCGCCAAGGCGTTGAAGAAGAGATGCGGCAGGTTGGCGTGCAGGAAGGCGTGCGTGACCAGCGTATGGACGCGCAGCAGCGCCTCGTCCCAGGTCTCGAACAGTCCGAAGGCG
This sequence comes from Rhodovibrionaceae bacterium, assembly GCA_033722755.1. Lineage (GTDB taxonomy): Bacteria > Pseudomonadota > Alphaproteobacteria > Kiloniellales > Rhodovibrionaceae > JAWVYK01. The sequence goes on from JAWVYK010000066.1 coordinate 7,792, forward strand.
AGGAACGCGAGAAGCCGCCTCTCGAGGCCCTGGGGCAGCATCGCCTCGATCGCGAAGATGCCCGCCATCACGCCGATCAGCAGCATGGGCGTCTTCGGCGGGTTTCGGTAAGCCTCCGCCACCGGGTCGCTTCGGCGTTGGCCGGTCGTGGTGCGGTCGTCGCTCACGATGTCCCCTAGTTGACGCGGTCGCCGGGCGTATCGCCGGCGAAGAAGGCGTCGAGGTTGTCCAGCGCCCGAAAGCCCATCGCGTTGCGGGTCTTCACCGTTGCGCTGCCGATGTGCGGAAGCAGAAAAGCGTTTTCCAGCTCCAGGTAGCCGGGGTGCAGATTAGGCTCGTTGTTGAAGACGTCGAGCCCGGCAGCCGCCACCTTGCCGGATTTCAGCGCCGCGATCAGCGCCTCGTCGTCGACGATGGGTCCGCGCGCCGTATTGGCGATCACCGCGCCGTCCGGCAGCAGTTCGATGCGCCTGGCATTCACCAGGCCCCGGGTCTCATTCGTCGCCGGGCAGTTGATGGACAGGAAGTCGCTCACCTCGAAAAGGCTTTCCGGCGTCTCGTGGTAGGTCGCTCCCTGCTCCTCGTCGGGGCTCAGGCGCCGGCGGTTGTGGTAGTGGATTGCCATTGCGAAGCCGCGGCAGCGCTCGGCCACCGCGCGCCCGATACGCCCCATCCCAAGGATGCCGACGCGCGCGCCCGACATCTCCTTGCCGACCATGAATTCCGTCGACCAGGCCTTCCACGCGCCGCGGCGCACCAGGCGCTCGGCTTCACCCGCGCGCCTTGCCGCGCCCAGCATGCAGAGCACGTTGATCTCGGCCGTCGCGTCGGTCAGCACGTCCGGCGTGTTGGTGACCACGATGTCGCGCTCGGCCGCCGCCTGCACATCGACATGGTCATAGCCGACTGCGAAGTTCGCGACGATGCGCACGCTGTCCGGCAACTCCGCGATCACCGAGGCCGAGAGCTTCTCCGTCGGTGTGGCCAGTATGGCGTCCATGCCCTCGCTGCCCTGGATGATCTCGTCGGCGCCGAAAATCTTGTCATCCGCGTTCAGGGTGGCGTCGTAGTCGCGTTCGATTCGTTCGGTGACCGCGTCCGGCATCCGGCGTGTGACCAGCAGCTTCGGCTTGTCGCTCATTCCTCCTCCCCATCAACGCAAGGCCGGGCGGCATTGAGGGTTCTCCTTTCCCGGCGTGGGCGCTAGGCTCTCGCTCCAAAGCGCCGCCGCCCGTTTTAGACATGCCGCAACGTGCTGTCGATGGCGCTGGGCGCGCAGCATTTCCTACCGGGGAGGACGAAGACCATGGCGAAGATCGGATTTATCGGACTGGGCATCATGGGCAAACCTATGGCGGGCCACCTGCAGGAGGCCGGTCACGAGCTCTACGTGGTAAAGCACCGCAGCCCCATTCCCGAGGAGATCAGCTCCGGCGGCGCCTCGGAGTGCAAGACCCACAAGGAAGTGGCGGAGAAAGCCGACATCATCATCGTCATGGTCCCCGACACCCCGGACGTGGAGCAGGTCCTGTTCGGCGAGGACGGGGTGGCCGAAGGCCTGTCGAGGGGCAAGACCGTCATCGACATGAGCTCCATCTCTCCCACGGCGACCCAGGATTTCGCCAAACGGATCAACGAGGCCGGCGCCGGTTATCTGGATGCGCCGGTCTCCGGCGGCCAGGCGGGCGCGGAGAACGCGGCGCTCACCATCATGTGCGGCGGACCGCAGGAGACCTTCGACGAGGTGAAGCCGATCCTGGAGGTGATGGGCAAGTCCATCACCCTGGTCGGCACGGAAAACGGCGACGGCCAGACCTGCAAGGTGGCAAATCAGATCGTCGTCGCGCTGACCATCGAGGCGGTTTCCGAGGCTCTCGTCTTCGCCTCCAAGGCCGGGGCCGACCCCGCCAAGGTGCGCGAGGCCCTGTTGGGCGGCCTGGCCCAGTCCAAGATCCTGGAAATGCACGGGGAGCGGATGATCAAGCGCACCTTCGATCCGGGCTTCCGCATCGAGCTGCACCAGAAGGACCTGAACCTCGCCCTGCAGTCGGCGCGCGTGCTGGGCGTCAGCCTGCCCAATACCGCCACCGCGCAGGAGCTCTTCAATGCCTGCTCGGCCATGGGTGGGGCCGGCTGGGATCATTCCGGCATGGTCAAGGCGCTGGAGAAGCTGGCCGACAACAAGGTCGCGGAGGACTAGGCGGACGCCTCAGACGACACGCCGCTTTAGGATGACAGCCGGCGGACCGATCGTTCTTGAAAAAGTGGAGGTCGGCCGGCGGGCGCCGCGCGCTTGGCCTTGGTCAGAAGGAGACAGCGGCTATTGGGCAATTCCGTGCCGGGTCTCGCCAATGCTCGTTACGAATTAGCTTATTCCAGTGCATCCAGCAATTCGCGCGCCCGGCAAAGGTCCTGGCTCTGGAGCCCCTCAGTGAACCAGTTAATAACAGGCTCGAGGGAGGCGACCGCTTCCTTGGTTTCCCCTCGGGATTTCAGGAAGCGCGCCAGCGAGGTTGCTGCCCGCAATTCCCATGACTTGGCTTCGTGTGAGCGCGCCAGCTGGAGTGATTCGCGGAACAAGGCCTCGGCAGCAGAGCCATCAAGACTGCCTGTTTTCAACGTTAGCTCACCCTGCTTGCGTAGGCACTCGGGCTCCATATAGCAGTCACCCGTCTGCCTGCAGTGGGCGATGTTGAGTTCATTGAGCGCTAACGCGTCGTCGAACCGGCCGAGCCCCTCCAGGCCCTCGACGAACCAGGACCTGAACATGGCGTTGCAGATGCGACCGCCACTTTTGTTCCAGAAGTCGTTGCCCTTCTTGGCCAATGCGTAGCCTTTCTCGTAGTCACCCCGCTGGACAAGGGCGCCGCCGCGCCACTGGGTAATGTTTACCGTCTCCGAGAAGGGACCAAGCGCCTCCTCGTTGGCCACCGTTTCCGCCTCGTCGCAGTAACGCAGGAGCCAATTCGCTTCGCCCAGGTAGATCAGCGCCGAGGCCCCGGCGGTCAGTGCAAAAACCAGATTAAAAGGATGGCCAATATCGCGAGCCAGCGAGATGGCTTCTTCCATGCGGTCGATCGATCGCTCCGGATAGCCCCGAATCCAGTCCGCCAGGCTGCCTGCCCAGTGCTGCGAAAAGACCAGCGGGTCGTGGTTGGTGAGCTGAGCGAGGCGCGCGTGCCGATTGCGCTCGTAGATGCCTCTCAGGCGCTCCGTATGGCCGATCGCCCGCTCGTAATCCGCCTCCCAAAAATATTGGCAGCCTGCCGACATGTCGTAGACCACCGGCAGATCGGATTCCGGCCGTTCCCTGGCCACCGTCTCGAGCTCGGACAGCCATTCGTGCGCCCGGGAGAAGTCGGTGCGCGTTTGATAGTGCACCCAAAGGCCCCAGAGGATAGAGACGAGCGCATCCTCGTCGCCGAGCTTGCGGGCCTGGGGAAAAGCCGGCTCCAGGGCTTGGGCGACGGAGGCATGGGCCCAGCCAAAGCTCGCCATACGCGCGGTGCCAAGGGCGACCTGAAGATCTAGCGACAGGCGGCCGCGATTTTCCGAGGGCTCAAGCGCCTCGGCCGCCTGCAGGCCAAGCTCCAACGCGCCGATCGCTTCGGGCAGTGCGCTCTCGCCGAGCGAACGTCGGCCCGCGGCCAGATACGACCTAGCCGCCTTCTCTTGTACGCCCGCCTCGTGAAAGTGGCGCGCCAACTCCACCGGGTCCGGGTCTTCGCTCCGCTCCAGCGCCAGCGCTAGGCGCTTGTGAAGCGCGCGCCGTGCACTCATCAGTAGGCTGGAATAGGCGACGTCTTGAACGAGGGCGTGCTTGAAAATGAAGCGCGCATCGTCTGTGCTGCCCCGCCGGAAGATGAGCTGCGCACTCAGAAGCTGTTCGAGGGCATCGTCGAGATCGCGCCTGTCCATAGGCAATGCCTGGGCCAGCAATTCGGCGTTGAACTCGCGCCCAATGCAGGCTGCGGCCTGGATA
>JAWVYK010000067.1:0-11659 GCA_033722755.1 Rhodovibrionaceae bacterium
CCACGCCCGCCCGCGGCGCTCAGCTCGCCGAGCGGCTGATCGCGCAGGACAATGTCGACTTCATGCTTGGACCCTACTCCTCCGGCATGACCAAGGCCATCGCGCCGGTGACCGAGAAGTACCGTATCCCGATGGTCGAGGCCGAGGGCGCCTCGCGCTCGCTGTTCACGCAGGGCTATGATTATCTCTTCGCCGTGCTCTCCACGTCCGAGCAGTACCTGCAGAGCGCCATCGACCTGGCGGCCGAGCAGGCCGAGAAGGAAGGCCGCGATCCCAGCACGCTGAAGATCGCCGGCGCCTTCGAGAACGATCCCTTCAGCCAGGACATCCGCGCCGGCGTGCTCGAGGACGCCAAGGGCTACGGCATGCAGGTCGTGATTGACGACAAGCTGCCGCCCGAGTTGAACGACATGTCGGCCACGCTGACCAAGGTGAAGGCGTTGAAGCCGGACATCCTCGTCGTCTCCGGCCACTCCAAGGGCGCGGCCCTGGCCATCCGGCAGCTCGAGGAAATGCGGGTGTATGTGCCGATGCTGGCCATGACGCACTGCGATGCTGCGCAGGTCATCCAAAAATTCGGCAGCGCGGCTGAATACACGCTCTGCGCCTCGCAGTGGGCGCCGTCGCTGAGCTACTCCGATCCCTACTTCGGCAAGGCCAGCAAGTTCGCGTCCGACTTCGAGGAGAAGTACGGCTACGCGCCGCCGTATCAGGCCGCGGAGTCCGCAGCAGCGGTGCTGACCTTCGTCGACGCCTTCGAGCGGGCCGAGGCCCTGGAGCCGAAGCCGGTTCGCGACGCGCTGGCGGCGACGGAGTTCCAGACCTTCTACGGCAACATCAAGTTCGACGAGACCGGCAAGAACATCGCCAAGCCGATGGTGCTGTACCAGGTCCAGGACGGAGAGTACAAGGTGGTGGCCCCGACGAAGTGGGCGGCCGCCGAACTGCGTCATCCGATTCCGCCCTGGAGCGAGCGCCAGTAAGGATCGCGCCTTGATGCACGAACCACCCCCGCCGGCGCTTCCATGCGCCGACGGGGGTGCTCGTCTGTCGGACGCTTCGGCGCCCTGCCCTCCGCTTACTGGCTAAGATCGGGCCATGGACAACATAAACATCCTCTTCCAGGCGCCGGAGCTGATCCTGCAGCTGGTCATTGACGGCCTGCTCGTCGGCAGTCTCTTCGCACTGGCCGCCTATGGCATGGCCCTGGTCTGGGGCGTGATGAACATCATCAACGTAGTGCAGGGCGAATGGGTCGTCCTGGGCGGCTTCATCGCGCTGACCGTCGCCAACCAGGGCGTGCACGTGATGCTGGGCATACCGGCTGCGGCGATCGTGCTCTTCGCGCTGGGCTATGTGCTCTACAAGCTGATCATCTTCCGCATCGTCGACCGCGATCTCTTCACGTCTCTGCTGGCGACCTTCGGGCTTTCGATCCTGTTCCAGCAGCTGATGAACCAGATCTTCGGGGCCGACGTGCGCACGCTCGATTCCGGACTCAGCACCTGGTTCGCTCTTGGCGGCATGGTGACGGTCTCGCAGATCAAGGTCGTGGCTTTCGTCATCGCCGGAATCATCGCGGTGGCCCTCACGCTGTTCATGCGCAATTCGCGGATGGGCCAGGCGATCCGCGCCACGGCGCAGGACGCCCGCGCAGCACGCATCCTGGGCATCGACACCGACAGGGTCTATGCCTTCACCTACGGCCTCAATGCCGCGATTTGCGGGGCTGCAGGCGCGCTCGTGGTGATGGCGCTGACGATCCACCCCTATCAGGGACTGATCTATACCGTGCGCTCCTTCACCATCGTGGTGATCGCGGGACTGGGCAATCTGGCGGGCGTCATCGCCTCGGCCTTTGGGCTGGGCGTGGCCGAGCAGTTCGCCGGCTTCACACTGGGCGCGGAATACCAGAATGCCTTCGTCTTCCTGGTTCTGGTCGTCATCCTGGTTTACCGCAGCTTCATGCTGGCCCGTCAGAGGAAGTATCTGAAATGACCGCCGCAGCCGGCGAAGAAACGCGCAGGCCCGCCGGTCTCGGCAGATGGGCCGGCTTTCTGCTCATCGCAGTGGTGGCCATACTGGCCCCCTTCGTCTTTCCGGCCTTCCAGACCCAGATGTCGTTCCTCTGGATCATGATCGTGATCGCCATGTGCTGGGACGTCATGGGCGGCCAGATGGGCTACAACTCCTTTGGCAACATCCTGTTCTTCGGCGTCGGGATGTACACCACGGCCGTCCTGCAGGTCGGACTGTTCTACGACGTGGCTGCCTATAACCAGGCGCAGGGTGCTGCGGGATTCGACCTCACGCTGCTGCAATATTACGCCGGCCTCGGCATCGGCCTTGCCATGGCCGCGGTGCTTGGCGTCCTCTGCGCCATCGTCTTCGGCTACGCCATGCTGGGGCTGCGCGGCCACTACTTCGCGATCGGCACCCTGGGACTGGGGATCGCGGCCGGGGAGATCGCCGCCGGCTGGGACTATATCGGCGCGGGCTCGGGCATGGTCACGCCGCTTTATCCCGACGGTGCATTCGGCAGCCGGTCGGAGTTTTTCTATTTCCTTTGCTTCGCGCTGGCCGCGGCGACCTTCTTCACCTTCAGGCGGCTTTACGCCGGACGCTTCGGCATTGCCATCAATGCGATCCGCGACGACGAAGACAAGGCCGAGGCGATGGGCCTGCACACGGTGCGCTACAAGGTCACGGCCTGGTCTATCGCAGCGTTCTTCACCGGCATCGCGGGGGGACTTGTCGGGAACATCGTCGGATTCATCGATCCCCGCGACGTGGCGTTTGCCGGCGTGACCTACGGCGTCTGGATGGTCCTGATGGCCATCCTCGGCGGCAAGGGCATGCTCTGGGGCCCGGTGGTCGGCGCCATCGTATTCCACGTCACACAGGAGCTCTTCTGGACCTATCTGCTTGGCTGGCAGCGCGTCGCGCTCGGCCTGCTCATCGTACTCATCGTCGTTTTCTTCCCACGCGGGATCATGGGCTTCGTCAGGGACAAGTTCCCCGAGTGGTTCGGCCACAAGGTGGATACCGGCTCCCGCCAGCAGCAGGAAGCGGGGCAATGAGCACACAGTTGGAGGTCAATGGCGTCTCCAAGCGCTTCGGCGGTGTCGTCGCCAACCACCAGATCTCGCTCCAGGTTGGCACGGGCGAGATCGTCGGCATCATCGGCCCCAACGGCTCGGGCAAGACGACGCTGTTCAACTCGATCGTGGGCTCCCATCCCATCGACGAGGGATCGATCGCCTTCGAGGCGGAAGAGATCTCCCGGCTTCGAGTGGCGCAGATCGCCCGCCGCGGATTGCTGCGCACCTTCCAGCAGACGCGCATCTACGCGAACATGACCTGCGTGCAGAATATGCTGATTTCCGTGCCGCACACGCGCGAGACGGTATTGTCGATGCTGTCGCGCTTCCCGCAGGAGCGCTATGAGGAAGCCGACGAACTGCTGGAGTTCGTGGGCCTTTATCCCAAACGGCACCTGCAGGCGGGCGAGCTCTCCTTCGGCCAGCAAAAGCTGCTGGAATTCGCCATGGCGCTGATGAACAAGCCGCGCATGCTGCTGCTGGACGAGCCGACGGCCGGCATCAATCCCACACTGATCAACGGCCTCCTGGAACGTCTGCGCCACGCCAATCAGGAGCTTGGCATCACCCTTCTGGTCATCGAGCACAACATGCGTGTGATCATGAACCTGGCCGAGCGGATCTATTGCCTGGCACACGGCGAGCTGCTGGCAGAGGGCCGGCCCGAGGAGATCAGGGACGACCAGCGGGTCATAGACGCCTATCTTGGAGCCCACTGATGTCCGGACACGAGAACGACAAGGCGGAAGAAGACGGCCAGGCGAAACGCGACGGCCAAGGCCGCAAGCGTAGCACCAGTGGATATGGCGTGGGCAACGTGGACACCGTCATGTCGGTCGACGAGGTCGCCCGCCAGGCGGGTGAGATTGCCGACCAGGGCCCCGGCCGCGACGACCTGGAAAAGCTTTGCGACGGCGATGCGCATGTGAAGATCGAGGGCATGCGCGCCGGATACGGCAAGATGCAGATCCTGCACGAATTCGAACTGCTGGTCGGCGCGGGCCAGTCGCTTTGCCTGATCGGACCGAACGGCGCCGGCAAGTCCACGGTGCTGCACACCATTTTCGGGTTCACGAACATCTACGCTGGCACCGTGACGGTCGGCGATCTCGACGTCACCAAGATGTCCCCCAAGGACAAGCTCAAGCATGCCGGCGTCGCCTACATCCTGCAGGACAATTCCGTCTTCCCGGATTTGACGGTGGAAGAAAACCTGTTGATGGGCGGCTACCTCATGGACACGACGCGTAAGGCCAAGGAGGCCGCGGAAAGGATCTTCAGCAAGTACGAGCGCCTGGCCGAGCGCAAGAACCAGCGCGCCGGTGTGCTGTCCGGCGGCGAGCGCCGCTTGCTGGAGATCTCACGCGCGCTGATCATGGAGCCGAGCGTCCTGCTCGTCGACGAGCCGTCCATTGGGCTGGAGCCCCGCTTCATCGATATGGTTTTCGAGATTCTGGACGATCTCCAGAACAACGAGAACAAGACCATCGTGATGGTCGAGCAGAATGCCAAGAAGGGGCTGGAGTTCGCGGACATCGGCTACGTCCTCGTCTCCGGTCAGCTTGCCATGGCCGGCCCCGGCAGCGAGCTGCTCGAGGACCCGCAGGTCGGCAAGCTTTTCCTCGGCGGCTAGCTGCGCACGCCACGACAGGAGCGATGGAGGTCGCAGCGTACGAGGCGCGCCTTACGCGCCCGGTCAGGTGCGTGGTAAGCTCGATTGCAAAGATCGCTAGCGGGCGCAACGCAAGTCGGAAAAATCGCAGGGAGGTCACGCCGCCATGGAACTAAAGGGTGAATACCGCATCAAAGCGCCCCGCCAGAAGGTGTGGGACGCGCTCAACGATCCCGACGTGCTGCGCCAATCCATCCCCGGGTGCGAGGAGCTCGAGCAGACCGCCGACAACGAGTTCACGGCCAAGGTGAAGGCGAAGGTCGGGCCGGTGAACTCGAAGTTCGGCGGCAAGGTCACGCTCTCCGACATCAACGCGCCGGAGAGCTACAAGATTTCCGGCGAGGGCAGCGGCGGCGCCGCGGGCTTCGCGAAAGGCAGCGCCGACGTGCATCTCGCCGAAGAGGGCGACGCCACCGTTCTGACCTACAACGCCGACGCCCAGGTCGGCGGCAAGCTGGCCCAGATCGGCTCGCGCCTGGTCCAGGGCACGGCGCGCAAGATGGCCGATCAATTCTTCGGCAACTTCGCCCAGCAGGTGGGCGCGTCGGTCGAAAAGCCGGGAGAAGGCGAGCTCGCCGAAGAAGCCGAAGGCGCCAAGGAAGAGGAAACGACCGCCGAGGCGCAAGCGCCGGCGCCGGAGGCCGCCGGCTCCACCGAGGAGGCCGAGGCCAGCGCGGAGAAACGCGAGGAAGAAGACAGGGCGGCCAGCACGGGGCCGAGCGAGGAGGAAGAGCAGAAGATCGCCGAGGAAACCTCACGTGCGGCCGAGCGCGGCGCAGCCCTGGGCCACTCCATGCCGGAGGGTCCTACGGGAGGCGCGGGCCCCGGCGAAAAAGGCGGAGAAACCGGCGGCAAGCGCATACCTATGATCGGCTGGGTTGGCGGCGTCATCGCGCTCGTCATCGTGCTGCTTCTGATCTTTGGAATGTGAGACCCGCGCACCAAGGTGGCGTCGGCGCGCCTAGATGCACTTGACCCTTCGCGCGGCGGTTTCCACACTGGTGTAATCCAAGGTGCGGCCAGCACCCGCCGGTCCCGACGGACGGCTCGGCAACGCGCCCAACAAGCATCCGCCCGCGCCGCCAAGCGCGCGGCGACGGAGCCATGAAAGTCTAGGGAGGAACAGCATGCCCACCGTATCCATGACGGTGAACGGGAAGCAGGTTTCCGGAGAGGTCGAAGGCCGCACGCTGCTTTCCGATTTCCTGCGCGAGAATCTAAACCTCACAGGCACGCACATCGGCTGCGACACGAGCCAATGCGGAGCCTGCGTGGTTCACGTAAACGGAGACTCGATCAAAAGCTGCACGCTGCTCGCCCTCCAGGCCGAGGGCGCCGAGGTGCTGACCATCGAGGGGCTGGCCAACGGCACCAATCTGCATCCCATGCAGCAGGCCTTCAAGGAGCACCACGGCCTGCAATGCGGCTTCTGCACGCCCGGCATGGTGATGTCGGCGATCGACCTCCTGAAGCACAATCCGGATCCCTCCGAGGACGAAATTCGCGACTGGCTGCAGGGCAACATGTGCCGCTGCACCGGCTATCACAACATCGTCAAGGCCATTCAGGCCGCGGCGCAGGACATGAGGAGCTGAAGCCATGCCGGATACGGGAATCGGAGCCTCCACCCGCCGCAAGGAAGACCAACGCTTTCTGACGGGCAAGGGGCGCTATACGGACGACCTGAACCGGCCGGGGCAGACTTACGCGGTCTTCGTGCGTTCTCCGCACGCACACGCGGGTCTGAAGAACGTCGATACCTCCGCCGCCGAGAGCGCCGAGGGCGTCGTCGCCGTTTTCACGGGCAAGGACATGGAGGACGACGGCGTCGGCTCCCTGCCCTGCGGCTGGACGGTCGTCGACAAGGAGGGCAACCCGCACAAGGGCCCGCCGCACTTTCCCCTGGCGCGCTACAAGGTGCGCTATGTGGGCGATCATGTGGCCGTGGTCATCGCCGAGACCCTCGAACAGGCGCGCGACGCCGCGGAACTGGTCGAGGTCGACTACGACGAGCAGCCGGCGAACGTGGAGCCCGCCAAGGCGATGGACGCCCCGCAGCTGCACGACGATGCGCCCAACAACCTCTGCTACGATTGGGAACTGGGCGACGGCGGCGCCGTCGACGAGGCGATCTCCAAGGCGCACCATGTCGCCAAGCTCGACCTCGTCAACAACCGGCTGATCCCCAACGCCATCGAGCCGCGCGCGGCCATCGGCGAATACGACGAGGGCACCGACAGCTATACGATCTATTCGACGAGCCAGAATCCGCACCTGCTGCGGCTGATCCTCTGCGCCTTCGTCCTCAATCTGCCGGAGCACAAGGTGCGTGTGATCGCCCCGGATGTGGGCGGCGGCTTCGGCTCCAAGATCTACGCCTATGCCGAGGAAACCGTCTGCACCTGGGCATCCAAACGCATCAACCGGCCGGTCAAGTGGACGGCCGAGCGCGCGGAGAGCTTCCTGGCTGACGCGCATGGCCGCGACCACGTGACCCACGTGGAACTGGCGATGGACGAGGACGGGAACTTCACCGCGCTCAAGGTCCAGACCACGGCGAACATGGGGGCCTATCTCTCCAATTTCGCCACCTGCATTCCGACCTACCTCTACGCCACGCTGCTGGCCGGCCAATACAAGACCCCGGTGATCTACGCCAACGTCAAGGCGGTGTTCACCAATACCGCGCCGGTAGACGCTTACCGCGGCGCCGGGCGACCGGAAGCGACCTTCCTGCTTGAGCGCGTCGTGGAGGTCGCCGCGCGCGAGATGGACATGGACCCGGCGGAGCTGCGCCGGCGCAACTTCATCCCGCCCGACGCCTTCCCGTACGACACCCCGGTCGCGCTCACGTACGACACGGGCAATTACGAAGCCGCGCTCGACGAAGCGCTCAAGATGATCGACTACCAGAACTTCTCCGAGCGCAAGGCGGAGTCCGAGAAGCGCGGCAAGCTGCGCGGCATCGGCTTTTCCGCCTACATCGAGGCCTGCGGCATCGCGCCCTCGGCGGTTGTCGGCGCACTGGGCGCCGGTGTCGGACTTTGGGAATCGGCGCAGGTCCGGTTCAACGCCACCGGAAGCGTCAGCGTCTTCACCGGCTCGCACAGCCATGGTCAGGGCCATGAGACGACCTTTGCGCAGCTGGTCTCCGAAACCCTCGGCGTGCCCTACGAAAGCATCAACATCGTGCACGGCGATACCGGCTCGATCCCCATGGGCATGGGCACCTACGGCTCGCGCTCGCTGGCGGTGGGCGGCTCGGCGATCCAAAAGGCCTGCGACAAGGTCATCGACAAGGGCAAGAAGATCGCCGCGCACATGCTGGAGGCCAGCGTCGACGACATCGAGTTCGACAAGGGCGCCTTCCGGGTGGCCGGCACCGACAAGGAGAAGTCGATCGCAGAGGTGGCCTTCGCCGCCTACGTGCCGCACGACTATCCGGAAGGTGTGGAGCCCGGGCTCGACGAGACGGCGTTCTACGATCCGGCCAACTTCACCTATCCTGCCGGCGTCCACATCTGCGAGGTCGAGATCGACCCGGACACCGGCGAGGTGGAAATCGCCGACTGGGTCGCTGTCGACGACTTTGGGCGCGTCATCAACCCGATGATCGTCGAAGGCCAAGTCCACGGCGGAATCGCTCAGGGCGTTGGCCAGGCCTTGCTGGAGCACGGCATCTACGACCCGGAAAGCGGTCAGCTGATCACCGGCTCCTATATGGACTACACCATGCCGCGGGCCGACGACCTGCCGTCCTTCAAGGTCGGCATGACGGAGACCCTGTGCACCCACAACCCGCTGGGCGTGAAGGGCTGCGGCGAGGCCGGCGCCATTGCCGCACCGCCGGCGGTGATCAACGCCATTACCGACGCGCTTGGGGTCATGCACATGGACATGCCGGCCACGCGCGAGAAAATCTGGCGTGCGGCACAGCAGAACCGTCAGCCGCAAGCGGCGGAATAAGGGAGGAACAAGCACATGCATAATTTCGAGTATCACCGTCCTTCCTCCCTCGACGAGGTGGCCAAGCTGCTCTCGGATTCCGAGGAAGCGAAGATCGTCGCGGGCGGCATGACACTGATCCCGACGATGAAGCAGCGCCTTGCCGCGCCCAGCGCCGTGATCGACCTCGGCGGCATCTCAGAATTGAAAGGGGTGAGCGAGGACGGCGGCAACGTCGTCGTCGGGGCCATGACAACGCACGGCGAGGTCGCCGGCGATTCCACCGTTCAGTCGAAGATCCCTGCCCTTGCCGAGGCGGCGAAGCACATCGGCGACGCCCAGGTCCGCAACCGGGGCACGATCGGCGGCTCCATCGCCAACAACGACCCCGCGGCCGACTATCCGGCCGTGCTCGTCGGGCTTGGCGCGAGCGTGAAGACGAACAAGCGGGAGATTGCAGCCGACGATTTCTTCGTCGACATGTTCGAAACGGCGCTGGAAGACGACGAAATCGTCGTCTCGGTCTCCTTCCCCGTCCCGGAGAAGGCTGGCTACGCCAAGTTCGAGAACCCGGCCTCGCGCTACGCCATCGTCGGCGTGATGGTCAGCCAGGGCCCGCAAGGCACGCGAGTGGCCGTAACCGGCGCCGGGCCGTGCGCCTTCCGGGTCAAGGAGATGGAACAGGCGCTCGACGGCAATTTCTCCGCCGATGCGCTGGACGGCATTTCCGTGCCGGCCGACGACCTGAACTCCGACATCCACGCCAGCGCGGAGTATCGCGCGCATCTCGTCGGCGTGATGGCGAAGCGGGCCGTCCGCGCCGCGAGCTAGGCCGGAGCCTCGCCGAGCGAATCATCCAGCGGCCGGAGCCTCATTGACGGAGGTTCCGGCCGTTGCCTTTTGGGCCAGCGTTGAATCGGCCAGCGTTCAATCGGCCAGCGTCCAATCGGCCAGCGTTACAGGAGACCGACCCCGGAATCATGCGCCGTTTCGCCATCGGTCTGATCGTGCTCCTCGCCGTCGTCGGGCTTGCGGCGACGGCGGCGCTCGTGCTGCGCAAGCCGCTCGCCGAGCACTTGGTTCAGCGCGTGCTTGCCGAACGCGGCTATCCGGAGGCGAGGCTCGAATTTGAAACCCTGAACGCCGAGGAGGCGGTGATTTCCCGCCTGACTCTTGGACCGGACCGTCCGCTCGCGGCCGACCGCCTGCACATCGTCTACGCGCCGGGAAAGCTGGCCGCCGGAGACCTCCGCCATCTGTCGATCAGATTGAGCGGCCTCGCCGTCCAGCTCGATTTCACCGCGCCCGAGGGCGCTTTCGCGGCCCTCTTGGGCGCTCCCGTCGAGATGGAGGCAACGGAGACAAAGCAGGCCCCGGACGCAGCGCAGGACCGGGATCGGCGGCAAAGGCTTCAATTCCACAACCTGCCGAACATCGCCATTGATGACGCGCGCATCGTGGTGATCACCCAGGAGGGTCGCGCCAGAATCGAGGCGGCGGCGAAGGTGGGCGCCGCGCCGACGCCCGACCAACTGCCGCGGATCGCGGCCTCGGGCCGGATCGAAAGCGAAGACGTACCGGTCACCGGCTCCTTTGAGGCAAATCTCCTCGAGGGCGAGCTGGATGCAAGCTTCGACATCGCCAGCGAGCGAGGTCTCGCCGCGACGCTTGCAATAAAGGGCGACGACCTGCTGGCCACGCCAGAGCTCGATCTGAGGGGCCGCGCGGAAGTGCCGGCACAGGAACCTTTTGCGTGGGAGGTGCTGGGCCTTCCTCCTCCGCAAGACGGTGTTGCGCGCATCGAAGCGGCGTTCGCCGGACAGCTGGAGAGCCTCGATGTACCGGTTCGTCTCTCCGATCTCCTGGCGCGCCTGGCACGGGGCGGATGGAACGGCCATGCCTCCTTCCAGCTGGACGGCCTGTCTTTGCCCGATGTGGCGGAGGGCTTGCGGGCAACCGGCAGCGCCCGGGCAAACATTCAAGACGATGGCGTTCGATTGACCCTGGTGGAGCCCTGGACTTTCGGCCTCGACAGCGTGGCGGATCCGATTCTGGCGAACCTCGGCCTGCCGGCTGAGGCGGCTGCCTATCTGGACGAACCGGTCAACGGCACTCTGGCCTTGCCCGAGGACGGAACGTTCGCCGTTTTTCTTAAAAAAGAACCGCAAAATATTGATCTGGTGGGAACACCTGAGATTCTGCTGCTGTGGGCCGAGCGCAGTTCCCGCCTGCGCTGGCAAAGCCGGGTGGGCCTCACCCTGTCTGCGGACGGCGCCCTGGAGCGGTTCCGGCTCGATGAAATCGATGCAACCGCCCGGGACTTTTCGCATCCGCTGGCGACCGTGTCGGAACTGGCGCTGAGCGGCAACCTCTCGGGAAATGGTCCCGACGACCTGCAGGGCTCGATCGACCTGTCGCTCGAGCTGCCGGAGGCGACGGCAGTAGGATACCGGCTCACCGGGTTCACTGCCGAGCTGCCGCTGGACGTTCGCCTCGGCCAAAATGAGGGCCGGGTCGAGACGCGCGCGGAAAGCCGCCTGCGCGTTGAGGGCTGCCGCATACCGGGCAGTGCGCGCATCGTTTGCCCGCTCGAACTGAGATTGGCTGAAGCCTGGCTCGATCTCTCGGAAGACACCCTCAGCTATGCCGCGGAGGCCAGGCTGTCGAAATTCGAGGTGCATCTGCCGCGCCAGGACGACACCCCACTCGACCTTGCAATATCCCCGGCGCAGATCGCGGTGACAGGCACGCTCGCCAGCGCCCTGCCCGAGAACATCCGGATTAACGGCTTCGATGTCGTGCTCGCGGGCTACGGTCTTGCCGCAGAAGATATCGAAGTCGAGCTGCGCCCGGGCGCGGAGGCCAACTTCGCGCGCTTTTCCGTCACCCGGTTCAGCCACCGGGACGAGCCCAGTTTCCTTGCCCCTCTGCGCCTGGAAGG
>JAWVYK010000068.1:0-11593 GCA_033722755.1 Rhodovibrionaceae bacterium
CACTGCGGGTGGTCTGTGGGCTTTCCTACGAGGTTCGCGGCCTGAAGAACCTGCCGGACGGGCCGGCCATCGTGGCCTCGAAGCACCAGTCCGCCTTCGACACGGTCGTCTTCACCCGGTTCCTGCCGGACGCCGCCTATGTACTGAAAAAGGAGCTTCTGGCAGTCCCGTGCTTCGGGTGGTACCTGCGCCGATGCCGGATGATCCCTGTCGACCGGTCCGGCGGCAGCCGCGCACTCAAGGAGATGATCGCGGTAGCCCGTCAGGCGGCCGCAGAGGGTCGCGCGATCCTGATCTTCCCGGAAGGCACACGGACACGCCCGGGCGACAGCCGGCCCTACCATCCCGGTGTGGCCGCGCTCTATAAGGCGCTGCACCTGCCGACGGTGCCGGTGGCCCTGAACTCGGGCCTCTACTGGCCCCGGCGATCCTTCATCAAGCGGCCGGGGCGGATCGTCGTAGAACTTCTGCCGGCGATCCCGCCGGGTCTGGAGCGGCAGGATTTCATGGCCCGCCTGCGCGAGGCGATCGAAGACACCAGCATGCGGCTGAACGATGACCCATCGGAGAACATCGACTAAGCACCGGATTTTCTGGCATTTTACAGGCTGTGGATAAATTTGTGGAGAAATCCGCGCCGGGTTAATCTCTTGGCAAACAAGGAATATAAGGAGTTGTCCATATAGGAGCGGTTGGCGCCCGGGCGCCTAACTGGATTCGATGCGCCGAACTGCCCATATCCCAAGAGCCGTCCGCAGTGGGGCGGCGCCCGATAAATCCGCGGAAGCTGTTGCATTTATGTGATTTGTCGCGGGCAAGGTTGAGCACGCCGGGGACCTCGTGGAATTTGGAAGAACGTCGTCATGCAGCCTGAAAACCCGATATCCCAGCAAATCTGGGACATGAAATACCGGCTGAAGACGGCTGCGGGCGAGCCTGTGGATAAATCCCTCGAGGACACCTGGGGCCGGGTGGCCCATGCCCTGGCGGAGCCCGAGTCGGAACGCGAGGCTTGGTCGCGGAAGTTTCTGGAGGCCATGCGCGACCATCGTTTCCTGCCGGCCGGGCGCATTCTGGCGGGCGCGGGCAGCGAGCGGTCAGTGACGCTCTTCAACTGCTTCGTCATGGGCGTCATTCCCGACGACATGAGCGGAATTTTCGAGCATTTGAAGGAAGCCGCCCTGACCATGCAGCAAGGCGGCGGCATCGGCTACGACTTCTCCACGCTCCGGCCCAGAGGCGCGCCCGTGCACGGCGTAGGCGCCGACGCCTCGGGGCCGGTCAGCTTCATGCATGTCTGGGACGCCATGTGCCGCACCATTATGTCCGCCGGCTATCGCCGCGGCGCGATGATGGGCACGCTGCGGTGCGACCATCCGGATATCGAGGATTTCATCGACGCCAAGCACACGCCCGGCAACCTGACCATGTTCAACATGTCCGTGCTGGTCACCGACGCCTTCATGCAGGCGGTGCGCGAGGACGCGGACTGGGACCTGGTCTTCGAGGGCACGGTTTTCCGCACGCTGCGCGCACGTGACCTGTGGAACAAGATCATGCGCGCGACCTACGAGTATGCCGAGCCGGGCGTGATCTTCATCGACCGCATCAACGAGCGCAACAACCTTTGGTACTGCGAGACGATCAGCGCCACGAACCCCTGCGGCGAACAGCCGTTGCCGCCTTATGGCGCGTGCCTGCTGGGCTCGGTCAATCTGGCGCGTCTGGTGCGCCGGCCCTTCGAGGCCGACGCGAGGTTCGATCTGGAGGAGTTGCGGGCGCTGACCCGGGTGGCGGTGCGCGCGCTGGATAACGCCATCGACTGTTCGCGCTTCCCGCTGGACGCTCAACGCCAGGAGGCGCAGGCCAAGCGGCGCATCGGCCTGGGTGTCACCGGCTTGGCCGACGCATTGGCGATGTGCGGACTGGTCTATGGCAGCACCTCCGCCGTGGAGGCGACGCGCCACTGGATGCGCACGCTGCAGCGCGAGGCCTATCTCGCTTCCGCAGAGCTGGCGGCCGAGAAAGGCTCCTTCCCGCTGTTCGACAAGGAAAAGTACCTGGCCGGAGAGACCATTCAGGCACTGGACGCCGACGTGCGCGAGGCCATCGCCCGCAACGGCATGCGCAACGGGCTGGTCACCTCGGTCGCGCCCACGGGCACCATCTCGCTCTTGGCGGAAAATGTCTCCAGCGGGCTGGAGCCGGTCTACGCCTACAGCTACCGCCGCAATGTGCTGATGCCCGACGGCAGCCGCCGGCAGGAACGCGTGCGAGACTATGCCTATAGCCTGTTCCGGGAATTGAAGGGCGATACCGCGCCCCTGCCCGAAGCCTTCGTCTCCGTCGAGGACCTGAGCCCGGCGGCGCACCTGGCGATGCAGGCGGCCGTGCAGGAGTTCGTCGACGCATCGGTGTCGAAGACCATCAACGTGCCGCAGGACCTGGGGTTCGAGGAGTTCAAGAACGTCTACCTGCAGGCCTATGAACTGGGTTGCAAGGGCTGCACCACCTACCGGCCGAACGAGGTCACCGGCGCCGTGCTGGAGCCGGAGCCCGAGAGCCCTGCGGACGCGGCACCGGGCGAAGCCGCACAGGCAGAACAGGCCGTCAGCGAGACCGCCACGGCCCAGGCGCAACCCGGTCGGGGTGTGGTCTACATGACCCGCCCGCTGGACCGGCCGGAAGCGTTGCCGGGGCGCACCTACAAGCTGCGCTGGCCGGAAAGCGACCACGCGCTCTACATCACGATCAACGATGTGGTCCAGGACGGCCGGCGGCGGCCTTTCGAGATCTTCATCAACTCCAAGAACATGGAGCACTACGCCTGGACCGTCGCGCTCACCCGGATGATCAGCGCGGTCTTCCGCCGCGGCGGCGACGTGGCCTTCGTGGTGGAAGAGCTGAAAGCGGTCTTCGATCCCCGCGGCGGCGCCTGGCAGGATGGCAAATACGTGCCCTCGCTGCTGGCGGCGATCGGCGAGGTCATCGAGCGGCACATGATCGACATCGGCTTCCTGCCGGCCGAGCGCGCCAGCCAGCCGCAGCGCCGTGCCGAGGTGGTCAATCTGGGCGAGACAGGCGGCTCACGGGTACTGCCGCGGCAGTGCCCGAAATGCGGCGCCGCCGCCATGATCCGTCAGGAGGGCTGCGACCTCTGCACCTCCTGCGGGCATTCCAAGTGCAGTTGAGGCCGGCTCAACCTTCTGTTTGCATCGGGCTCAGCCCGAGAAGGTCCGGCAGATAGACGCCTGCGAGCGCTGCCAGGAGCGCGGCGGCAAGCGGCACAGCCACCAGCATCGCCAGCCGCGGCGAACCGAGCATCAGCGCCAGCGCCGGCTTGACGATCGTATTCGCCGCAGCGGTGATCACCACCGCCAGCCCTGCGACCTGAGGCGCCAGTTCGCCGCCCTGCACCATCGAGGCGACGGAGAGCGTGATCGCATCGACGTCGCCGAGCCCAGAGCCCGCCGCCAGGAGGAAAAGCCCGGCATCGCCCAGCCACTCTTTCATCCCGCGCGCGGCCACCATGATCACTGCCAGCAACAGACCGAACTGCAGGGCCACCTTGATCTCGAAGGGGTTGTTCGGCATCAGCTCGTCGCCGTCCTCGTCTTCGCGCAGCTTGCGCTCGCCATGGCGCACCATGAGTAACGCAGCCGCATAGGCGACGAGGGCCGCCAGCCCCAACGGCCAGACCAGCCGCGGCAACATCGCCGGCGCGAAGACGCCGACAACGACCAGGATTCTGGGGAACATCGTAGCCGCCCCGACGATGGTTCCGGCAGCCAGGATCGGCACGAGCCGCTTTCGACGTTTGGAAAGGCGGGCGAGGTTGACGGTGACGGCGGTGGAGGACACGAAGCCGCCGGCCAATCCCGTCATCAAGATGCCCCGTGTGGCCCCGGCGATCTTGATCGCGAAATAGCCCAGGTAGGAGATGCCGGCGACGGCGACGACCATCCACCACATCAGATACGGATTCATCGCCTCCCAGGGCCCGTAGCCCTTGTCCGGCAGGACCGGCAGCAAGACGATCGAAATCACCAGCAACTGAATCGTCGCCATCAGCTCGCGGTGTTCGATCCGTTGCAGAAGCCAATGCAGTTCCGGCTTGATGCCGAGCAGAAGGGTCACCACCACGGCAACCGGACCCGCAACCTGCAAACTGCCCAACCCGGCAACCACGCCGAGCACATAGGTGACGATGACCGCGATCATCGTGGTGATGCCGATCTCTTCGCCCTCGCGCAGGGTGTTCCAGTAGCGGATGGCCATGAAGGTGACCACGGCCACAAGGCCGCCGATCAGCAGAAACACATCGCCTGCTTCATAGAGAACGCCGCACAACCCGCCAACGAGGCCGATCAGGCCAAAGCTGCGCAGGCCGGCGGTGCGCTGGCCTTCCTCGAGCGCGCGGGATTGCCAGCCTCGCTCGAAGCCGATCAGAAGTCCGATCGCCAGCGCCACGGCAAGGCGCAGCAGAGTTTCTGTCGTATCCGTGGGCATCGTCCTCGACCAGGAAAACCTCCGCCGCCGGCCGCAGTCCACGACCCCGGCAACGGCGGCGGGCAGTTGTTTTTCAGACTGTCACAAAGATTCCGCCGCGTCCAAGCGGCGCAGAAGTGGGCAAACGCCGCTCATTGGTCCTTGCAGCGCTCCTCCACAAGATGGAGCAGGTGCGCAAGGCGCGGGTCGGGAAGATCGAGCGCTTCGAGATGACGCACCGTGTTCGCCAGGTATTCGCTGCACGGCCCGCGCTGGCCCGCGCCCTGTACGATCAGATCGGCCCGGTGCTCGGCCGACAGCTTGCCGGTGTACTGCTCGTGCTCGCGGTCGACTACGAAGCCCGCCGCCGTCACCCGGCCCTGCTCGGTTTCGACATACAGCCAGCGCGGTATGTAGACACCGGTCACGAGTTCCCGCTCGTAAAGATAATCGAGAACCTCCTCCCCTTCCTGCCAGGGCACCCGGAACACCATGCCGCGGCACGATCCGCCCCGGTCCAGCCCGAGAACGAGTCCAGGCACGTGCGGCGTCCCGCGATAGCGGAAGGAATAGACGCAGAAGTCCCGGTGATAGCCTCGCAGGGTGCCGATGCGCACTTCCTTGTGCGGAAAGCCGGGATTCCACATCAGCGAGCCATAACCGAAGACCCAGTAATCCTCCCGCTCGGGCAGGCTGAGGCGCTCGCGCTCCACGACGCGGGTCCCTTCGGACTCGCGTGTGGAAGAGGGGGTGCAGGAGGGAGCGGACATCGTGCCTTCGATATGGCAATTGGCGGTTGGATGGTATAGACGCACAGTCACAATCGAAAGGCCCCGTAACACCCACCATGCCGCGTCGTCTGGCTCTTGCGCTTCTGATCTTTGCGGTGTCGCTGACGGCGCTGACGGGCCTGTGGACCTGGGCCGGCTGGCAACTGGAAGCGGCCCTTACGGCCTGGGCGCAGACACGGCGCGCGGAGGGCTGGACGGTGTCCTACCGGGGTCCGGAGACCGCCGGCTGGCCTCTCCGGCTGACGGCCGACGTGGAGGAGCCCGTGCTGATCTCGCCGCGGGGCTTCCGCTGGCAGGGACCGGAGATCGGCCTCGAATCGACGCTATGGGCGCCCCTCACGCTTGAGGTGAACGCCCCCGGCGCGCACGAGTTTCGCTGGCCGCCTCTGCGCCCCGGCGGATCGGGGGGTCAGGCGACGCTGCAAAGCGAGGCGGCCGATGGGACCGCGCACTTCGCGGCGGATGGCCGGCTGCGCCGGCTCGACGTGCATTTTCGCACGACCCGCCTGGTCCAGCCCGGCCAATCCACCCAATCGGCGCTCGCCATCGGCGAGGTAAACCTGAAGCTGCAGGAGCCGCTCGTCCAGGTGCAGTCCGGTCCGGCGCGGGTCCGGCTTGACGCGCGCGACCTGGTCCTGCCGGAAAAGGCACGCCCGATATTGGGACGCGAGATGGCGCGCCTCGCCTTCGACGGACGCATCAGCGGCTCGTTCCCGCAAGGCCCGCTGGGCGCGGCGCTCACTGCCTGGCGCGAAAGCGGCGGCCGGGTGGAGGTGGATCGCATCGACATGGAATGGGGGCCGCTCGATTTGACCGGGGAGGGTGTTCTCGGTCTGGACGCGCAATTGCGGCCGGTCGGGGAATTCACCGCAACCGCCAGCGGGCTGGCGCAGACCATCGACCGTTTCGTCGCCGCCGGCCGCATGGAGCAGGGCGCCGCGCTGGCCGCCAAGCTGGCGTTGGGCGCCTTTGCGAAAACCGATACGAAGACGGGGCGCACGACGCTGACCGTACCGGTCAGCTTTCGCGACGGCCTTTGTTATCTGGGGCCGGTGCCGCTGTTTCCGGTGCCGCCGCTGCCTGTGATCCTGGATCCGGCGTAGCGCCGCCGGTGTGCTCGCGCGGGTCGAAGCTGCCGGCCTGGCGGGCTTCGATCACGCCGCTGCGAAGGGTGCGCGTGCGCCGGAAAGTCTCCTCCAGCATCTCGCCCTCGCCCCAGCGGATGGCCCGCTGCAGGGCCGTCAGGTCTTCGTTGAAACGCTGCAGGATCTCCAGCACCGCTTCACGGTTGTTGAGGAAGATATCCCGCCACATCACGGGGTCGGAGGCCGCGATGCGGGTGAAATCGCGGAAGCCGCCGGCCGAAAACTTCACGACTTCCGCCTGCTCGCTGTCTTCCAGGTCCGTCGCCGTGGCGACGATGGTGTAGGCGATCAGGTGCGGCAAATGCGAGGTGACCGCCAGCACCTTGTCGTGATGACGCGGTTCCATCACCTCGACCATCGAACCGCACGCCCGCCACAGGTCGGCCACGCGGTCGATGGCCGCAGGATCGCTGCCCGGCGGCGGCGTCAGAATGCACCAGCGGTCTTGAAACAGCTCTGCGAAGCCAGCCTCTGGTCCGGAATGCTCTGTGCCGGCGATGGGGTGGCCGGGTATGAAATGCACGCCCTCCGGCACGTAGGGGCCGATGTCGCGAATCACCGTCTGCTTCACGGAGCCTGCGTCGGTGACGATGGAATCGGCTTTCAGGACGCCGGAGATGCGCTTGGCGATCGCCTCGTATGCGCCGACGGGCGTCGCCAGCATCACCAAGTCCGCACCGTCCGCGGCTTCGGCCGGGTCTTCGTGCACACTGTTCGCCAGGCCGAGTTCCCTAACCTTGTCGCGGGTTTCTTGGCTGCGGGCGCAGCCGGCAATCTCTTCGGCGAGCCCACGATGCCGGACCGCCCGGGCGAGGGAGGAGCCGATCAGCCCGGTGCCGATGATCGCAATGCGGCCGAATAGGCGCTGGCTTGCAGGCGCTGCGCTCATGGCTGCACCTCCTTCAGTGCCGCGGCGGCCGCCTCCATCTCCTCGCCGGTGCCGATGGTGACGCGCAGGCAATCCGGCAAGCCGTAGGCGCTCATCTGCCGGATCAGCACGCCCTGCGATTTCAGCCGCCCTACGGCCGCCTCGGCCGCCGACGGCCCGCCGGCAAAGCGCAGCAGTAGGAAATTGCCCTGACTCGGCTGCGGCTCCAGACCGGCGGCCGCCGCGCGCTCGGCGAACCAGGCCCGCCATTGGCGATTGTGCGACACCGAGCGGCGGACGTGCTCCGCATCGCGAAGCGCAGCCACGCCGGCGGCCTGCGCCGGCGCGGACACGTTGAACGGGCCACGCAGCCGGTTCAGCACGTCGACCACCTCCGCCGGGCCATAGGCCCAGCCGAGCCGCAGTGCCGCCAGGCCGTGAATCTTCGAGAAAGTGCGGGTCATCACGACGTTCGCCTTGTCGTCGACGAGCTTTGCGCCGGTTTCGTAATCCGAGGCGTCAACATACTCCGCGTAGGCCGCGTCGAGCACCAGCAGCACGTCGTCGGGCAGCCCGGCGTGCAGCCGGGCGATGTCTTCGCCCGGCAGATAGCTGCCGGTCGGGTTGTTCGGGTTGGCGAGGAACACCAGTCGGGTGCGTTCGTTGACCCGCGCCAACAGCGCATCCACGTCCGCCCTGAGGCCGGTTTCCGGCGCTGCCACCGGCGTGGCGCCTGCGGTGCGCGCGGCAATCGGATACATCAGAAAACCGTGCGCGCTGAACAGCACTTCGTCGCCCGGCCCGGCGTAAGCGCGAACGAGGAGCGCAATCAGCTCGTCCGAGCCCGCCCCGCACACGATTCGCGCAGCATCGAGTCCCTGCGTCTCGGCAATGGTGTGGCGCAGCTCGGCCGAAGCGCCGTCCGGGTAGCGGTGCAGCTCGGCGGCAAGCGCCTTGTAGGCCTCGATGGCCTGCGGGCTGGCGCCCAGCGGATTTTCATTCGAGGCGAGGCGAATTGTCCGATTCGCCCCCGGTGCCTTGGATTCGCCGCCCACGTAGGGCGCGATATCCAGGATGCCCGGCCTTGGCGAGAGGACCATCAGCGCCGCCTCCCGTGCTGGCCGCCGATCTCTTCCTGCGTCAGCGGCTGGGCGTAGCCGCCGATGGCCCACACCCGGTCGATGGCCCCGTCGGACTCCTCGACCAGACGCGCCAGGCGCGGGTCGCCCTCGGCGATGTATCCGACGCACTGCAGAAGCATGATTTCGCCGCCGCCCGAGGTATGGTGGTCGAAGAGCGTTGCGACCTCGACCCCGACAGCCTCCAGCCGACCGCGCAGCGCACTGCGGCTCAGTTCGCCGGCCATCTCCACGGCCAGGAAACTGCAGTCCTCGCCAGTTTCCTCCTGCGGGATGCAGGCGACCACCAGGGCCTCCTCGTAGCGCCCGGAGTCCGCCGCCAGCGGCACGAAGGGCAGGCGCGCGACGATGCGCGGCACGTCGGCGCCCTGCCGCGCCAGGCCCACCCACCAGGGCGAGGCCTCCTCGCCGTCGGGCAGCGGAAGCACCGCCACCGTGGCCTCTCCCTCGGAGACAGCACGCAGCACCTGCGCCTGCGACGTCATCGCCTTGACGGGCGTCTCGACGCCGAAATGATCGCGGGTCAACCCGCGCAACTCGACCTTCGTGCCCTCGCCCGCAAGAACGGCCACCGAGAACTCGCCCTGCACCAGGGTCGAGCCGCTGAAGATCTCTCGCCAGATCATGGCCAGCGCGGCGCGCGGAAACGGACCCTGGTGGTTGCGCACGAGCCGGCGCAACACCTCGGCCTCGCGGCCCGGGCGGATGAACAGGCCGTCGCCGCCCTTGACCCGGCCGATGGAACGCGTGATTTCCGCCCGCTGCATCAACAGGCTGTGAATCCGATCGTCGATTTCGTCGATCTGGCGGCGCAGGTCCGCCAGTTCCGTCTCGTTCACCGCCACCGATTCCCTTTGGAATTGCCTCCCTCAGGCGGGCTAGTGTTAGTCCTTGAGGCGAGTGAAATCAAAAGAAACATGCCAATCTAAGAAGTTGACATCCGGGGAGCATGCTCCCTAGCTATGTCCGCCGGCCGGATGGCCTGGAACCGGCGTGAAACTGGCAAATCCCGGAGGCGGGCGCGAAGAATCCATGAGTGCCAGCAGCCTATCCGCAGAACGAGGCCCGGCGAACCTGCCCGGCCACCACGTCGAGCTTGGCCGCGAGACGCCGCTGAAGCTCGACTGCGGTGCGGAGCTGGGCCCCTTCAACGTGGCCTATGCGACCTATGGCACCCTGAACGCCGACAAATCGAACGCGATCATGGTCTGCCACGCGCTGACGGGCGACCAGTATCTGGCAGAGACGCACCCGGTCACGGGCAAACCCGGCTGGTGGGAGCTCATGGTGGGCCCCGGGCGACCGCTCGACACGGAGCGATTCTTCGTGATCTGCGCCAATGTGATCGGCGGCTGCCTCGGCACCATCGGGCCGAGAGAGATCAATCCCGAGACCGGCAAGCCCTGGGCCATCGATTTCCCCGTTATCACGGTGGCCGACATGGTGCGCGCCCACGTCATGCTGCTGGACCATCTGGGAATCGAGCAGCTGTTCAGCGTGACCGGCGGTTCCATGGGCGGCATGCAGGTCCTGGAATTCGCCTCGCGCTATCCAGAGCGCGTGTTCAGCGCCATTCCGATTGCGACCTCGGCCCGGCATACCGCACAGAACATCGCCTTCCACGAGGTGGGGCGCCAAGCGATCATGGCCGACCCGGACTGGTGCGGCGGCTATTATCAGCAGGAAGGCCGCGTGCCCTTCCGGGGACTTGCGGTCGCGCGCATGGCCGCGCACGTCACCTACCTGTCAGAGCGCGCGCTGCAGACGAAATTCGGCCGCCGGCTGCAGGACCGGCAGGCGCTCAGCTACGGCTTCGACGCCGACTTCCAGGTGGAGAGCTATCTGCGCTACCAGGGCTCGTCCTTTGTCGAGCGCTTCGATGCGAATTCCTACCTCTACATCACGCGGGCAATGGACTATTTCGATCTGGCCGCGGACCACGGCGGCGTGCTCGCCAACGCCTTCACGAACACGCCGGTGCGTTTTTGCGTGGTCTCCTTCACAAGCGACTGGCTGTTCCCGACCCCCGAGAACCGGATGATCGTCCACGCGCTCAATGCCGCGGCGGCCGACGTCAGCTTCGTCGAGGTGGAATCCGACAAAGGCCACGACGCCTTCCTCCTGGACGAGCCGGAGCTCTTCCGCACGCTTTCGGGATTCCTGGACGGCAGCGCATCGATCAAGGGCCTGCCCCGCCGCGGCGAATCTCAGACGGCGGCCGGGAGCAGCGGCGGCCTATGAGTCCCTTCGACACCGGCCAGGAGCGGCGCGGCCAGATTCGCGCCGATCTGCAACTCATCGCCGATATGGTGGATGCGGGCAGCCGCGTGCTGGACATCGGTTGTGGCGATGGGGCGCTCCTGGATCATCTGGTCAATGAAAAGCAGGTGATCGGCCGCGGCATGGAGCTCTCGCAGTCCGGCGTCAACGCCTGCGTGGCGGGCGGCCTTTCGGTGATCCAGGGCGATGCCGACGCAGACCTCGCGGACTACCCCAGCGACGCCTTCGACTTCGTCATCCTCAGCCAGACGCTGCAGGCCACGCGCGAGCCGCGCTGGGTTTTGTGCCAGCTCGTGCGCATCGGCCGGCGAGCCATCGTTTCCTTTCCCAATTTCGGCCATTGGCGGGTGCGCCTGGCCCTGGCAGTGAGCGGCCGGATGCCGGTGACCGAGGCCCTGCCGGAGCGCTGGTACGACACGCCCAACATCCATCTCTGCACGATTCGCGACTTCCTGGAGGTCTGCGAGGCCGACAACCTGAAGGTCGAGAAGGCCGTGCCGCTGGATGGGCGCGGCTGTCCCAAACGGGTCTCCTCGCTGCGCCTGGCCAACCTGACGGCGGAAAGCGGGCTTTTCCTGCTGAGCTAGGCTCTCTCGTCCAACTAGCGCTCGGAGCTGCCGCGCGCCACGCCGCGGCTGGCCACCTGCGGGAAGGGCACGACGACGCGCCGGCCCACCTGGCGCCGCTGCACGCTGGCGGTCGGCGCATAAAGCTGCTTGCGCGCTTCGACCATCACCACGCCGGCAAAGCGCGGGAACCAGCGCCGGCCGATACGCTCCCAGGCCGGGGCGGCGCGCAGGATGGTGCGCGATCGGCTGGGCGGCACGAAAAGCGCCTGAGTGCTTTCGATGGGGATGAAGGAGTTGTCGCGCAGCACGCGGG
>JAWVYK010000069.1:0-11533 GCA_033722755.1 Rhodovibrionaceae bacterium
CATCATCCCCAACTCCTCCGTATGGGGCAGTTCGGTCGTGAATTATTCCCATCACGCCACCCGGCGCGTCGACTTCACGCTCGGCATCGGCTACGACGACGACATCGAAAAGGCGATGCAGGTGATCAAGAAGACGGTCGACGCCGACGAGCGCACGCACAAGGAGCCGGAGCCGCAAATCGTGGTCGGCAATCTGGGCGAAAGCTCGGTGGACATCATCGTGCGGGTTTGGACCGACGCCGCGAATTACTGGCCGCTGAAGTTCCACCTGACCAGGGCTTTCAAGCAGGCCTTCGACGACAATGGCATCACCATTCCCTATCCGCAGCGCGACCTGCACGTGTTCCACAAGGCGGAGTTCCCGATCCCGGGCATGAACCAGGAGAAAGCCGGGGGTTGACCGTCCCGACTGAGGCAACCCGAGGGGCGGCCCTCGCGCGACGCGCGGGGCCGCCTTTTCTTTTGCTCTGCTGGACGGCCGGGCTAGCATGGCCGGCGGGAAGCGGGAGGCACCGAACATGACCCCTCTTATGGAACGCCACGCCGCGCGCACCGCGGTTTTTCAGGAGCGCCTGGGCGAAGCCGGGGTCGATCTCGCCGTGCTCACCGACCCGGACAGCATCTATTACCTGGGCGGTTACTGGGGATATCTGGGCATGGACTTCGGTCGGCCCACGGCGATGCTCGTGCCGCGCCAGGGCGCGCCCTCGATCGTCACGCCGCTGATGGAATCCGAAATGGCCAGGCGCATGACCTGGCTGGATGACGTGGTCGCCTGGGAAGACGGGCGCGGCGACGAATGGCGCGGCGCGCTCAGCCGGCGGATCGAAGCAACCGGCATCGAAACCCTTGGGGTCGAGCGATTGAAGACCCCGGGCCAGGTCGCCGAATACCTCGCCGACGCGCACGCCGACCTTCCTTTCGCCGACATCAGCCCGATTCTGGGCGAGATGCGCATGGTGAAATCCGCAGAGGAAATTGCCGAGATGCGGCAAGCCGGCGCAGTCGCCGTGGCGATGACCGAGGCGGCCGAAGCCGCGATCGGCGTGGGCGTCCCGGAATACGAGGTCGCCCTTGCCGTCATCGCAGGGGGCACACGCAAGGCCGCGGAAATCCTGGAGGCGGAGGGATGGACCGGCGACGAGGCGCCCTTCCACTGCCCGACGATCTACAACCTGCAGATCCTGCAAAGCGGCCACCACACCTGCATGGTTCACCGACGCTCCACCGTGCGCCGCATCGCCGCGGGCGAGCCGGTCTATCTCTGCTATTGCGGTATCGCCAACTTCAAGCAGTTCAAGCTGGGCTTCGACCGTCAGTATTTCGTGGGCCACGCGCCCGAGGAGATGGCGCGCCACTACGAGATCACACTGGCCGCGCAAAAGGCCGCGCTGGATGCGATCCGTCCGGGGGTGCCGGCGGAAGAACCGCATTTCGCCGCAGCCGATGTCTACCGGCAGGCCGGACTCGCGCCCGGTTACCGGACCGGTCGCGCCATCGGCTATTCCTTCCTGGAAGCCCCGGAAATCAAGGAAGGCGACACCACGCCCTTGGCCGCCGGCATGACATTCGCCGTCGACGGCGGCATCACCCTGCCCGGGCGTTTCGGCACACGCGTCGGCGATTCCATCGTCGTGACCGAGGACGGATTCGACTACCTCACACCTTATCCCAAGGAATTGCGGGTGCTGGGCTAGGCCGTGCAGCCATTAACGCACTGCCGCATTGGGATTGCGGTGAACGCTACGGTTCCCGGTCCAAATGCCGGCGACAACTCTCGGTTGCCGTTCGTCTCGATTTGACCCGAAACCGCCATCCATATGGCCTACCGGTAGAGCAAAAAGGCTCGATACACTCGCAGTCACGCCGGCTGTCTCGCCCGCGGAAAAGGGATCAGGCCGCCGCTTCCGGCAAACCGGCCCTCTTCAATCCATCGATATACGAGTCCAAATCTTCCCGGCGCTTCATTGGCATGGCTTGCTCGACGACCGCCGTGCTCGCGTCCGGATGTTCGGCGAGATGAGCGTCAACCTCCGCCTTCGCTTCCTCAATCCGGTCCAGATTCGCCAAGCTGGCGGCAAGCACCAAGCGCGACGGACCAACGGGCCGCTCCAGACGGCGCAGACGGGCGACGGCTTCCTCGAATCGTCCGCTGAAGAACAGTCCAAGCGCCCAATGCACCTGATAATAGACCGGCGCATAGGGATTGATCGTGCAGCCGCGCTCCATCAACTCCAGACCCTCCTCCGGGCTTCCGGTGAAAACGAGGGACAAACCGTATTGCATCAGCATATCGCTGTTGTAGGGATTGATCTCGTAGGCGCGCCTGCTGTGCTCCAGCGCCTCGTCGTGCCGGCCGGCAAAGTGATAGAGGCGGGCAAGCAAGCGATGGGCGTGATCGAAACGCTCGTTCCTCCTCAGAAGGTCCCTGGCAATCTTCACAGCGAAGTCGAAGGCGTCGGGGCGGTCGGTCGGCCATCCGTTGATCAGCTCAAGGGCGTAGGTGAAGCCGAGGCCAATTTGGGCAAGTGGCAAGTCCGGCGCCATTGACACGGCTTTTTCCAGCGAGGCGCGCGCCACGCGGTTTTCTTCCGGGTCCACGCGATGCAGGTGCTGCACGCCATCCAGTGCCCAGTCGTAGGCCGTATATTCGTCCCGGGACTTGGCGAGCAACGACCGGGCTCCTTCTTCGAGAACAGCCTCGCCCATGGTTGAGGCCACAATGCCAATGATCTCGTCCTGAAGCGCGAATGTATCCTCATTCGACCGGTCGAAAGTCTGCCCCCATACCTTGCGGCTGCTTGCGGTCTCGGAAAGTTGCACGCTGATCCGCGCACGGCTGCCGGATGTCTGCACGCTGCCCTGAAGGACAAAGGTCGATGACGCTTGCTCGCCGTCATTGGCCGCTCCGACAAAGGCGAACTCCTCGAAATGCGCCAGCGCCGCGCACAGACTCTCCGTAAGGCCGTCTGCGATAAAAGATTGGCCCGGGTCTCCGAGATGGCGGAATGGGACCAAGGCCAGCGTCGGTTGGCCGAACAACGATTGGGATCCCCGCTGCTGCTCGACGGTTTCGGGTTGCTCCGTCGTGGCCTCAACTCGGAAAACGCCCATCGGCTCCGATATGTTCTTGAGCTTCTGAGGTCCGAGATTACGGAAAACCGCCGCGACTCTGCCGCGGGCATGCCGCCAGGCGTCCTCCGACACACAGATGCCGCCCGGCTCCGCCAAGGCCTCCAGCCGCGCGGCGACATTCACGCCGTCGCCGAAAATATCGTCGTCCTCGACGATGACATCCCCGAGATTGACGCCGATGCGAAACCTGATCCGCTGATCCGTGGAGGCATCGGCGCCACCGTCATTCACAGCTTGCTGCCATGCCAAGGCGCATTCGACGGCGTCAACGACACTGGAAAATTCGACCAGCAAGCCGTCACCCATCAGCTTCACCACCCGACCCCGGTGCTCGGCGATGACCGGTTCGAGGATCTCCCTGCGCACTGCGTTGAGGCGGGAGAGTGTGCCCGTCTCGTCCTTTCCCATCAGGCGCGAATAGCCAACCACGTCCGCGGCAAGAATAGCTGCCAGGCGTCGCACCATCGTAAGTCTCCCTGCTTCGGGAGGTTAGCTGAACGACTGGGCGAAAGCTAATGGGTGCGAGGGGGATCGACCGTCTAGTTATGGCCGGTCTGTGACGTCGGCGTTCGGCACGCCAAGGCCCAAGTCTCTCACGGGCTCCGACAACGTCCGGTCTGCGATTATGAGCACACGCCCTAGCCGGCGGCGGCTTCCGCGGCGTCCGTATTTCGCGGCTGCCGCCTGCCCGAGAGCACGTCCTCGGCATAGTGACAGGCCACCAGCCGTCCTTCCACGTCGCGCAACTTTGGGCGCTCGCGCGCGCAGCGGTCGCCGTCGGCGAAGGGACAGCGCCGGTGGAAGGAGCATCCCGGCGGTGGGTCGATCGGCGACGGCAGCTCGCCGGTGAGCGCCACGCGCTCGCGCCGGTTGCGCGGGTCGACCGCCGGCGTGGAGGCGAGCAGCGCGCGGGTGTAAGGGTGCGTCGGCTGGTCGAAGATGCGCGCGCGCGGGCCATGCTCCACCGGTCGGCCCAGATACATCACCATGACCTCGTCGGCCAGATGCCGAACCACGGAGAGATCGTGGGAGATGAACAGGTAGGCGAGGTCGAACTCGCGCTGCAGATGGATCAGCAGGTTGAGCACCTGCGCCTGGATCGAAACGTCGAGCGCGGAGACCGGCTCGTCGGCCACCAGGATGCGCGGGCGCAGCATCAGCGCGCGAGCGATCGCGATGCGCTGGCGCTGGCCGCCGGAGAACATGTGCGGATAGCGGTCGTAGTGCTCGGGCCTCAGGCCGACCAGGGCCATGGTCTCCTGCGCCCGCTCGCGCCGCTGGCGCGCCGTCATGTCGGTGTTGATGACCAGCGGCTCCTCCAGGATGGCGCTCACCTTCTTGCGGGGATTGAGCGATCCGAAGGGGTCCTGAAAGACGATCTGCACCTCCTGGCGCAAGCGCCGGCGGGTCTCCTTGTCGGCTTCCGTGACATCCTGGCCGTCGATCTTCAGGTGGCCCCCCGTCGGCTCCTCGATGAGGGTCACGAGCCGCGCCAGGGTCGACTTGCCGCAGCCCGATTCGCCCACGCAGGCCAGCGTCTTTCCTGGCTCCAGCGTGAAGCTCGCGCCGGCCAGAGCCTTCACCACCGCCTTGCCGAGCAGCCCGCGCTTGACCTCGTAGTGGCGGGAGAGATCGACGGCCTCGAGCAGGGTTTCGCTCATGCCGCGTCCCCCTTGCCGGCCAGGCGCGCCTTCGTCTCCTCGTCTTCCGGCCAGTTCGTCGGCTCGCCGGCATCCAGTGCGAAGAAGCAGCGCGCCCTGCCCTCCTCGTCCTCGAACAGTGGCGGCTCCTCGCGCACGCAGCGCTGCTGCGCGAAACGGCAGCGCGGGTGGAACAGGCAACCGCTGGGCCGGTCGCCCACGCCGGGCACCACGCCGGGGATGGTGGGCAGGCGCTCGTACTCGGCCGCGCGCTCGGGCAGCGCGTCCAGCAGGGCCGCCGTATAGGGATGGCGCGGGTTCTCGAACAGCTTGTCCACCGGCCGGCCCTCGACCTGCTGTCCGGCATACATCACGTGCACGCGCTCGGCCGTCTCCGCCACAACTGCCATGTCGTGGGTAATCAGGACCAGCGCCATGCCGCGCTCGCGCTGCAGGCGCACCAGTAGGTCGAGAATCTGCGCCTGGATCGTCACGTCCAGCGCCGTCGTCGGCTCGTCGGCGATCAGCAGCCGTGGGTCGCAGGCGATCGCCATGGCGATCATCACGCGCTGGTTCATGCCGCCGGAAAGCTGGTGCGGGAAGGACGTCAGCCGGCTTTCCGCCGCCGGGATGCCCACGAGATCGAGCAGCTCGATCGCGCGCTCGCGGCGCTCGGCGCGGGTTCCACCCATGTGCACCTTGATGGTCTCCGTGAGCTGGAAGCCGACGGTGAAGCAGGGATTGAGGCTGGTCATCGGCTCCTGGAAGATCATCGCCATGTCCTTGCCGATGAGCCGGCGGCGCGCCTTGCCCGAAAGACCCAGCAAATTCGTGCCGTCGAAGGCGAGGCGATCGGCCGTCACCGTGGCTGTCCAGGGCAACAGGCCCATAAGCGCCAGCATGGTGACCGACTTGCCGGAGCCGGACTCACCCACCACGCCCAGCACCTCGCCGCTTTCGAGCGTCATGTCCACGCCGTCGACCGCGCGGAATCCCCCCTTCGCGGTCAGGAACTCGACGGACAGGTTTTCGATCTCCAGGAGGGCCATGCGCGCCTCAGCTTCGCTTCAGTTTCGGGTCGAGCGCATCGCGCAGGCCGTCGCCCATCAGATTGAAGGCCAGCACCGTGACGAGGATGGCCAGGCCGGGGAAGGTCACCACCCACCAGGCGCGCAGGATGAACTCGCGCGCATCGGCCAGCATGGTGCCCCACTCCGGCGTGGGCGGCTGCGCCCCCATGCCGAGGAAACCCAGCGCGGCGGCGTCGAGCACCGCCGTGGAGAACGCCAGCGTGCCCTGCACGATGAGCGGCGGCATGCAGTTCGGCAGCACGGTGACGAACATCAGCCGGAACAGCCCCGCGCCGGAGACGCGGCTGGCCGTCACGTAGTCGCGCGACAGCTCCGTTACCGCGGAGGCGCGCGACAGGCGCACGAAGTGCGGCAGGTAGACTACCGCCACCGCGATCATCACATTGACCAGGCCCGGGCCCAGAATCGCCACCATGACGAGCGCCAGCAACAGGCTGGGAATGGCCAAAATCACGTCCATCAGCCGCATGACCATCGGGTCGACGAAGCGCCGGAAGAAGGCCGCGAAGAGGCCCAGCGCGATGCCGATGGACAGCGACAGCGTGACCACGATGACGCCGATGATGAGCGAGAAGCGCGCGCCGTGCATGATGCGCGAGAGCATGTCGCGGCCGGTCGCGTCGGTGCCCAGGATGAACTCGAAGCTGCCGCCTTCCTGCCAGACCGGCGGCTGCAGAAAGTGGTCGCGGTACTGCTCGTGCGGGTGATAGGGCGCCAGCACGTCGGCAAAGATGGCCACCAGCACCAGCGCGCATACGACGAACAGGCCGCCGACGGCCCCCTTGTTCTCGCTGAAATAGCGCCAGAATTCGACCAGCGGATGGGTTGGCTTGACCGGCGTGGCCCCGGCGTCCTCGGCGCCCGGGAGATCGTCGTCCGGCAGTTTCGGCGCGATGCGCCCGCGCGGTTCGGCTGCGTCCGTCATGGCCCTACCTCGCGTGCCGGATTCGAGGATTGATCAGGCCGTAGAGGACATCGACCAACAGGTTGACGACCATGACCAGCGAGGCAATGAGCAGCAGACCGCCCTGCACCGAGGGATAGTCGCGGCGCGAGATCGAGTCGTAGAGCCATTTGCCCACGCCGGGCCAGGCGAAGATGGTCTCGGTCAGGATGGCGCCGGCCATCAGCAGGCCCACCTGCAGGCCGATGACGGTGACCACCGTGATCAGCGCATTTCGCAGGGCGTGCAGGCCGACCACGCGCCAGGGCGGCAGACCCTTGGCGCGCGCGGTGCGCACGTAATCCTCGCCCAGCACCTCCAGCATCGCCGAGCGGGTCTGGCGCGCAATCACCGCGAGCGGAATGGTGCCCAATACGATGGACGGCAGGATGAGGTGCCGCACGGCCGAGCGGAAAGCGCCCTCCTGCCCGGACAGCAGGGAATCGATCAGCATGAAGCCGGTCACCTGATCGAAGAAGTAAACGACCTCGATGCGCCCCGAGACCGGCGTCCATCCCAGAATTCCGGAGAACAGGATGATCAGCAGCAGTCCCCACCAGAAGATCGGCATGGAATAGCCGGTGAGCGCGGTGGCCATCACCGAGTGGTCGAGCATGCTGCCGCGGCGCACGGCAGCCGAAATGCCGGCGGGAAGGCCGACTGCGACGGCGAAGATCAGCGCGCACGTCGAAAGCTCCAGCGTCGCCGGAAAGAGCGTGAAGAACTCCTCGATCACCGGCTGCTTGGTCACCACCGATTTGCCCAGATCGCCCTGGAAGAGGTCGTAGATGAACAGCAGGTACTGTTCCCACAAAGGTTTGTCGAAGCCGAACTGCGCCATGAGCTTGGCGTGACGCTCCGGCGAGATCCCGCGCTCGCCCACCAGAAGTTCGACGGGGTCGCCGGGAATCAGCCGGATAAAGGTGAAGGAGATCACCGTCACCCCGATGAAAGTGGGGATCAGCAGACCCAGGCGGGTGAGAAGAAAGCGCAGCATGCAGGCCGGCTCGCAAAATTGGCGACTCGGCCCATTGCCGGGCCGAAAAACGAACGAAAAAGCTGCGGCGGGACGGAAGGATCAGCCTCCGTCCCGCCGCCGTCGAAGTCTAATGCCTTATTCCTTCAGGTCCACGCCGTAGAAGACGTGACCGCCGAAGGGATCGATGCGGAAGTCGACGACCTCGTTGCGCACCGGCTTGAAGACCACAGAGTGCGCGATGGTGACCCAGGGCGCTTCCTCCTTGAAGACGAGCTGCGCCGCCTCGTAGAGGTCAGTGCGCTGGCCCACGTCCGTCGTCGTCTTGGCCTGCAGCAGCAGGTCGTTGAAGGTCTGGTGGCACCAGCGCGCCCGGTTCGGCCCGCTCTTCGCCGCCTCGCAGCCGAGCAGCACGTAGAGGAAGTTGTCCGGGTCGCCGTTATCGCCGGTCCAACCCAGCAGCACGGTTTCGTGCTCGCCCTTCTTGGAGCGGTCGAGATACTCGCCCCATTCGAAGGAGACGATCTCGGCCTCGACGCCGACCTTGGCCCAGTCGGCCTGGATCAGCTCGGCCATGCGCCGGGCATTCGGATTGTAGGGCCGCTGCACGGGCATCGCCCAGACATCGGTCTTCAGATCCGTGACGCCCGCTTCCTCGAGCATCGCCTTGGCCCGCTCGGGGTCGTAGGGATAGTCGTCGGTGTCCTCGTTATAGGACCAGATGGTCGGCGGGATCGGGTTCTTGGCCGCCTTGCCGGCGCCCTGGAAGACAACGTCGATGATGGCCTGCTTGTTGATGGCCATGTTGAGCGCCTGGCGCACACGCTTGTCGTCGAAGGGCTCTTTCTCGGTGTTGAACGCCAGATAGCCGACGTTGAGACCTTCCTGGCGCAGCAGGTCGACCTCCTCATGCGCGGCGATGGCTTCCAGATCAGCCGGGTTCGGATACGGCATCACGTGGCATTCGCCCGCCTGCACCTTCTGCCAGCGCACCGACGGATCCGGCGTGATGGCGAAGATCAGGTTGTCGATGGCGGCCTTGCCGGCCCAGTAGTCCGGATGCGCCTTGTAGCGGATGACCGCGTCCTTCTGGTAGGCGACCAGCTGGAACGGCCCGGTGCCGACCGGGTTCAGGTCGACCCTCTCGGGCGTGCCGGCCTTCGTCATCTTGTCGGCGTACTCGGCCGACATGATCGAGGCGAAGTCCATCGCCATGTTGGCGATGAAGGGCGCTTCCGGACGGTTCAGCACGAAGGTCACCGTATGGTCGTCGACCTTGACGATGTCCTTGATCAGATCGCCCATGCCCATGCCGTTGAAGTACTCGTAGGAACCGCCCGAGACGTCGTGGTACGGATGGCCCTCGTCCCACTGCCGGCCGAACGAATACAGCACGTCATCGGCATTGAAATCGCGGCTGGGCGTAAAGTTCTCGGTGGTCTGGAACTTGACGCCCTTTCGCAGATAGAAGGTGTATTGCAGGCCGTCGGGCGAGACCTCCCAGCGTTCGGCCAGAGCCGGCGTGATCTTCGTCGTCCCGCGCTCGAACTCGACAAGGCGGTTGAAGATCTGGCGCGAGGACGCATCGAAGGTCGTGCCTGCGGTATAGAGCGAGGGGTTGAAGCCCTCGGGACTGCCTTCGGAGCAGTAGACGAGCGTCTTCGCCGCTGCCCCGGAAGTAAACGCGACGGTCAAAGCCAGACCGGCCGCGAGCGATAGAAACGTGCGTTTCACGGAAATCCTCCCAATTCAACGTTTTGTGACGCGATCCTGCCCATTCA
This sequence comes from Rhodovibrionaceae bacterium, assembly GCA_033722755.1. Taxonomy (GTDB): domain Bacteria; phylum Pseudomonadota; class Alphaproteobacteria; order Kiloniellales; family Rhodovibrionaceae; genus JAWVYK01. The sequence goes on from JAWVYK010000069.1 coordinate 9,567, forward strand.
TTTTATGCTAAGTTGTTAATTTACGATGGGAATCGCGACTGCCGCGGTAGCTAGACACGCGAGATGCCGGCAAGTCAACTCACTTGCCGTTGAAGAGGCCGGGGACGTCTTGATTTCAGCCGGCGAGCTGCTGTTCGATCGCGGCCACGGCGTCGTTGGCCGCCGCGCCGTTCGGACCGCCGGCCTGGGCCATGTCCGGCCGGCCGCCGCCGCCCTTGCCGCCCAGCGCTGCAGAGCCGGCGCGCACCAGATCCACCGCCGAGATTTGGCCGGTCAGGTCCTCGGTCACCCCGACGACGATGGATGCCTTGCCGTCGTTGACGGCGATCACCGTCACCACGCCTGAGCCAACCTGCTTCTTCATCTCGTCGGCCATGGACTTCAGGTCCTTGGGCGGCACGTCCTCCAGCACGCGCGAGGCGAACTTGACGCCGTTCACCTCCTTCGCCTGTGGACCGGCCGCCGCGCCGCCGCCGGTCGCCAGCTTGCGCCGGGTCTCGGCCAGGTCGCGCTCGAGGCGCCGGCGCTCCTCGATCATGCCGGAGATTCGGTTGGGAAGCTCGTCGACGCTGATCTTCAGGCTCGCCGAGGCCTCGCGCAGCAGCTTTTCCTGATGCTCGACCCAGTCGAGCGCGGCCTCGTGGGCCACCGCCTCGATCCGGCGCACGCCCGCAGAAAGCGCCTCGTCGCGCACGATCTTGAAGAAGCCGATGTCGCCAGTACGGCGCACGTGCGTGCCGCCACACAGCTCGGTCGAAAAGTGCTGGCCGTCGCCCTTCGAGTGATCCTCGCCGCCCATCGAGAGCACGCGCACCTCGTCGCCGTATTTCTCGCCGAAGAGCGCCAGCGCGCCGGCTTCCGTCGCCTCTTCGGGCGTCATGTAGCGCGTGATCACTTCGGTATTGGCGCGGATGCGGTCGTTGACCATGTGTTCGACGCTGCGCACGTCCTCGTCGCTGAGCGCCTTGGGGTGGCTGATGTCGAAGCGCAGACGATCGGGGGCGACCAGCGAGCCCTTCTGGGTGACATGCTCGCCCAAGCGCCGCCGCAGGGATTCGTGCAGCAGGTGCGTGGCCGAATGGTGCGCGCGCAAGGCTGCGCGGCGCTGGCTGTCCACCCGCAGTTCCACCGTGTCGCCCTTGGCCAGGCGGCCGGCCGATACCTTGCCGATGTGCACGTGCAGGTCGCCCAGCATCTTCTGCGTGTCTTTGACCGCGACCTCGGCGCCGTCGGGCGAGAAGATCACGCCCGTATCGCCGATCTGGCCGCCGGATTCGCCGTAGAACGGGGTCTGGTTGACGATCACCTGGACGTCCTGGCCGGTTTCGGCGCTTTCGACCTCTTTGCCGTCGACGACGATGGTCTGCACCTGCGCCTCGGCTTCTTCGCTGTCGTAGCCGAGAAACTCGGTCGCACCCAGCCGGTCGCGCAGGTCGAACCAGAGCCGTTCGGTCGCCGCCTCGCCGGAGCCGGACCAAGCCTTGCGTGCCGCCTCGCGCTGGCGCTTCATGGCAGCGTCGAAGCCCGCCTGATCGACGCTGCGGCCCTGGCCGCGCAGAATGTCCTGCGTCAGGTCGAGCGGAAAGCCGTAGGTATCGTAAAGCTTGAACGCGACCTCGCCCGGCAGGCTCTCGCCCTCACCCAGCTTGGCGGTCTCCTCTTCCAGCAGCTTCAGGCCGCGGCCAAGGGTCTCCTTGAAGCGGGTCTCCTCGAGCTTCAGGGTTTCCGTCACCAGGGCCTCGGCGCGGCGAAGCTCGGGAAAGGCGTTGCCCATCTCGTCGACCAGCGTGGGGACCAGGCGCCACATCAGCGGCTCCTTCGCGCCCAGCTTGTGGGCGTGGCGCATGGCCCGGCGCATGATCCGGCGCAGCACGTAGCCGCGGCCGTCGTTCGACGGCAGCACGCCGTCCGCGATCAGGAAGGCGCTGGCGCGCAGATGGTCGGCGATCGCCTTGAAGCTCGGCCGC
>JAWVYK010000070.1:0-11501 GCA_033722755.1 Rhodovibrionaceae bacterium
GACCGAGGTGCCGCCAAGCGCCTCGATAACACCGCCGGCAAGACCCGGAATGCGCATTTTCAGGCCCTTGAAGTCCTCAAGCGAGGTCATGGGCTGCTTGAACCAGCCGCCCATCTGAGAGCCGGTGTTGGAGCACACGAAGGCCTTGACCCCGAACTGCGCGTGGGCTTCGTCCCACAGCGCCTGGCCGCCGCCATGGTGGATCCAGGCGTCGATTTCGTTCGGCGTGAAGCCGAAGGGCACGGCCGTGAAGTATGCCAGGCCCTTGAGCTTGCCCTGGTAGTAGTAGTCGGCGGAGTGGTAGAGATCGGCGGTGCCTTCCTGCAGCGCGTCGTGGCACTTCAGCGGGTGCACCAGCTCGCCGCCGCCGAAGACCTTGATCTTGTAGCGCCCCTCGGTGGCGTCCTCGATGCGCTTGGCCACGCGGTCAGCCGCGGTTCCCAGACCCGGGAAGCCTTTCGGCCACGAGGTGACCATTTTCAGTTCCTTGACGCCTTTCTGAACGGCCGGCGCTTCGACCTTTTCCTCTTTCGGCATTTCGGCGGGTTTTTCGGTGGTTTTGGTTGCCTGCATGACGGCAGCAGTACCTGCTGCACCGACAACCAGGCCCGTTCCGGCACCCGTTAGAAAATCTCGGCGGTTCATCTAGCAATCTCCCTCTGACGTTTCCGGCAGCGCCGATTCCATCGGGAATCCGGCCACGCGGTTCTTGCTCAGCGTTTGTTCGGAAACCGTTGTCTTCAAAGTTCGCCCCCCGGTTTCGTTTCGGGCGCGGATTATAAAGGGTGAGCCCGCCCACGCAACCGGTGCACCCTGTCGATCACGCGCAATTTAAGTGCCCCAGGCAGTGCGGATTCAGACCGGGTCGAGAACGCGCCAATGGCCGTTCGAAAGTGCCTCCAGTGGGCGAAACCGCTGCTTGTAGGCCATTTTCTGGGAGCCGGCGATCCAATAGCCGAGGTAGACATAGTCGCGGCCGCTGGCCACGGCATGGTCGATGAGCGACAGGATCATGTAGGTGCCAAGGCTGCGGGCGTCCTGCCGCGGATCGAAAAAGCTGTAGACGGCGGAAATTCCGTCGTCGAGCCAGTCCGCCAGGATCGCGCCGCGCAGGACGTCCTTCCGATCACGAAACTCGACCAGGCCGGTTTCCAGGTGCGTCTCCTCGATCATCGCCTGGTAGTCGGCATAATTCATACGCGACATTTCACCGTCTCCGTGGCGGTCGCGCACATAGGCCTTGAAGACGCGGAACTGCTCCTGCGTGGCTACTGGCGGGCGTTCGATGGCGCGGAGGTCGGCATTGCGCCGGCTGACGCGCCGCAGCGATTTTCCGCAGCGAAACGCGCGCGCGGCCACCCGCACCGGCACGCAGGCCTGGCAGCCGGTGCACGCGGGCCGATAGGCGAACATATGCGACCGGCGGAAACCGCCGCGCGACAGCTCGCTGTAGATTCCGGTTGCACGCGGACCGATGACTTCCGTGAACAGCTTGCGCTCCTGGCGCTCCGGCAGATAGGGGCAGGGCGTCTCGCTGAGGACGTGGAAAGCCTGCAGGCGGCCCAGGCGCGGCTCGGTCGGCGGGCTCGCGGCGCGGATCGACAGTCCACGGGTATTGCTTTCGCTCGGCATGGCCGCCTTCGTCACTCCGCCGTCTCGCTTTGCTTGCGGTTCTTACGCCGCGCTTTGCGTCTGCTCCGCTGCCGGGGCGCCATATCCAAAGAAGGCCTGACCCAACTCCGCGGAGACTGCGATGAGTTGCTTCTGGATGCCGTCGACGAACTCGTGCAGGCCTTCGGCGATCACGCTTTCGCCGTCGTGCCGGTCCAGTTCCGCACGCAACTCATCCAACAGTTCAAGCGTCCTTGCCGTTCCACGCAAGCGATATTTGCTGCGCAGCAGACCGAGGTAACGGTCGCTGGCCTGCACGCAGACATTGACCGAGCGCGGAAAATCCGGATCGAACAGCAGAAAACCGGCGACATGCGCAGCGTGCATGCCGCTCGGATAGACCTGACGGTACGCGTGGTAACCGGCGGCCGAACGCAGGACGGCATTCCAGTGACTGACGTCGTAGGGCGAGCCGACGTCGCGGATATCCGGCAGGACGACGTGGTATTTGACATCGGTCAGGCGGGTGGTTTGGTCGGCGCGTTCGATGTGCCGGCCCAACTGATAGAACAGCCATCCCTCGGCGCGGTAGAAAGTGCCTTCTGTGATGCCCGATTGAAGCTGGCAGCCTTCCTTGATGCGCGAGCAGATCCGCGACAGCCGGTACTCCGAGATCTCCTCCGGGTTCATGTCGCGCACGCTGTTGTAGAAGATATTGATGTGCGACCACATCTCGGTGGAGATCAGCGGACGCAGCGTTCGGGCGTTCTCCCGCGCCAGGCGCAGCGACGAGAGGATGGACGTCGAGTTGGTCTCGTCGAGGATGTAAAAGCGGATAACGCCTGCGGCGGTGGCCTCGCCGTGCAGCTCGGTGAAGCGATCGGTGTCCGCATTGATTTCCAGGACCGAAGACCAGTTCTGGCCACCCCGGCTGTCCCGGTTGAAGGTTTCCTGCACGTCCAGGATACGCGCGAGGTTCTCCGCGCGTTCCAGATAGCGCGCCATCCAGTAGATCGCCTCGGCGTAGCGTGAAAGCAAACTGTGCATATGCTGGGCCTCGTCCGTTGCTAATCCAGAACCCAGGTATCCTTGGAGCCGCCGCCCTGCGAGGAATTCACGATGATCGAGCCCTTGCGCAGAGCGACGCGCGTAAGCCCGCCCGGCAAGACCCAGGTCGACTTGCCGGTCACCGCGAACGGGCGAAGGTCCACATGGCGTGGTGCGATGCCGTCCTCGACCAGCGTCGGACAGACCGACAGGTTGATCATCGGCTGGCTGATGTAATTGGCCGGGTCTGCCTTGATCTGCTCGCGGCAGGCCTCGAGCTCCTCCTTGCTGGCGCGCGGTCCCACGGTGATGCCATAGCCGCCGGCCTCGCCCACCGGCTTGACGACGAGTTCCTCCAGATGGTCGAGGGTGTATTGCAGGCCCTCGGGTTCCCGGCAGATGTGGGTGTCGACGTTGTCCAGGATCGGGTCCTGGTCCAGGTAGTAGCGCACGACGCGGGGCATATAGGCATAGACCGCCTTGTCGTCGGCCACACCGGTTCCCACAGCATTGGCGAGGCCCACCTTGCCGGCCTTGAACGAGCGGAACAGCCCGGGCACGCCCAGCATGGATTGCGGGTTAAAGGCTTCCGGGTCCAGGAAATCGTCGTTGATGCGCCGATAGATGACGTGCACGGGCTGCGGGCCGGCGATCGTCTTCATAAAGACTTCGTCGTCTTCCGTGACCGTCAGGTCGCGGCCTTCGACGAGCGGCACGCCCATCTCGCGTGCCAGAAAGATGTGCTCGAAATAGGCCGAGTTGTAGGTGCCGGGCGACAGCAGCACCACCTGCGGGTCGACCACTCCGGCCGGGGCCACATTGGTCAGCGCGGCGTGCAGCCGCTCCCCGTAGTCGGAGACCGGCCGGATGCCCACTCCCGCCATCAGATCGGGAAAGGTGCGCTGCATCAGGTGGCGGTTCTCCACCACGTAGGAAACGCCGGATGGCGTGCGGGCGTTGTCTTCCAGGACGTAGAAGCGGCCGTCGCTGCCGCGCACCAGATCGGTGCCGTTGATGTGGACGTAGGTGCCGTGCCGCACGTCGACGCCGCGCATCTCGGGCCGGTAGTTCTTGTTCCCTTCGATCAAGTCGCGCGGCACCGTGCCGTCGTTCAATATCTTCTGGTCGTGGTAGATGTCCCAAAGGAAATGGTTCAACGCCGTCACGCGCTGCTGCACACCGCTTTCCAGCGTCTGCCAGTCGGATTTCGAGATCACGCGCGGAATGACGTCGAAGGGAAGGATGCGGTCGATGGCGTCCTTCTGCGTATAGACCGTGAAAGTGATGCCGAGGTTGAAAAGTTCGCGTTCGGCATCGCCGGCGCGCGCTCTCAGGTCCTGCAGGCTTAGCGCGTTCAGCCGCTCGATCAGGGCGCCGGCGCGCTCGTAGGTGTGGCCTTCTGCGCCCATCAGTTCGCAGAAGAAACCTGTGGCATCGTAGGAATCCAAAAGCTGGCCGCTTTGCGTTCCGTGCATGTCCCTTTGCTGCGTGGTTATGGAGGTAGGTGGTCGGTTCGCGATCGGCGTAAGTATGACAGTTTCGCCCACACCAACAACTGCGACATGAAGCTGCCGGCGATTTGGCGGTCGCTCGCGGACAGCTAGGCGGGCGGAGCCGGTGGCTCCCCGACGCGGCTGGCGCGCACGGCGAGTGCGCCCGCGAGTACGTCGTGCAGCAGCCGCCGCCGGTCGTTGAAGAGCCCGACGATCAGCACGATGCCGCTGGTCAGGATGAAACTGAGATAGAAGAAGGCGGCCAGCAGGAAAGCTCGGGCATAACCCGGCTTCGTCCCGTCGAAGGCGCGTATCTCCACGTCCATGAGCCGCATGCCGGGCGTGGCGGCGGCCTCCGCGCCCACGGTCAGCGTGACGTAGAGGGCGGGGACCAAAGGCAGCAGCCCGGCGACCAGCGGCCAGGCGATGCCCAGCGTGAAGATGCCGATCAGCAATGCAAAAACATAGGCAATCGCGTAGACGAGGCCGATCAGAAGGAGGTCGACGAGGTAGCCGAAGGTGCGTCTGACAAGCAGGCCTTCGTAGAGATCGGCGCGCAGCGCGGCATCGGGGGGCACGTCGTCCCAGGCGGCGTCGGCGCGTTTCGTGCTTGGCAGGTCGAAGCCTTTCAAGGACCTTCCTTTATCCTACGCGAGCGCTTGCTCGAGATCGGCGATCAGGTCGTCGGCATCCTCGATGCCTACGGAGAGCCGGATCAACCCGTCATCGATGCCGAGTGCGCGGCGCTTGTCCGCGGGAATCGAGGCATGCGTCATGATGGCCGGGTGCTCGATGAGGCTTTCCACGCCGCCCAGGCTCTCGGCGAGTGAAAAGATCTCGACACGCTCGAGGAAACGCCGTGCCGACTCCAAACCGCCGGCGATGAATGCGGTGACCATGCCGCCACCCAGCCGCATTTGCCGTTTTGCCAGCTCGTGCTGCGGATGGCTGGGCAGGGCGGGATGGATCACGCGCTCGATCTTCGGGTGGGCTTCCAGCATCTCCGCCACCGCACGGCCGTTTTCGGCATGCCGTTCCATGCGCAGGCCCAGCGTTTTCAGGCCGCGCAACGCCAGGAAGCTGTCGAATGGCCCCTGGATCGCGCCCACCGCGTTGATCAGATAGGCAAGCTGGTCGGCCAGCTCCTTGTCGGAGCCGACGACCAGAACCCCGCCCACCATGTCCGAATGGCCGTTGAGGAACTTGGTGGCGGAGTGCATGACAACATCAACGCCGTGGTCCAGCGGCAACTGTTCCCAGGGGCTGGCGAACGTGTTGTCACAGCAGGTCAGAATGCCGTGGCGTTTCGCGATCCCCGCCACCGCTTCCAGGTCCACAAGCTTCAGCATCGGATTGGTGGGCGTTTCGATCCAGATGAGCTTCGTCTCGGGCCGGATATTCGATTCCAGAGCTGCCGTGTCAGAGAGGTCGATGAAGGAGAAATCCAGTCCGGCCGAGCGCCGGCGCACGCCCTCGAACAGCCGATAGGTGCCGCCGTAGACATCGTCCATGACGATCACATGGCTGCCGGCGTCCAGGACCTCGAGCAAGGTGCCTATGGCCGCCATGCCCGATGCGAAGGCGAAGCCCGCTTGGCCGCCCTCGAGGTCGGCGATGCAACGCTCGTAGGCCTGGCGCGTCGGGTTGTGCGTGCGCGAGTACTCGTAGCCTTTGTGCCGGCCGGGGCTTTCCTGGACGTAGGTGGAGGTGGCGTAGATCGGCGTCATGATCGCGCCGGTCGTCGGGTCCGGCCGTTGTCCCGCGTGGATCGCCCTTGTGCTGAACCCCGCCTGATTTTTCTTGTGTTTCATCAAAGCAGTGCCTGCCTTATTTCATCCGGCGTCGCAAGTGATTCAGGAGGTCGATACGGGTAATCAGGCCGAGGAATTTTTCGCCGTCCAGAACGATCGCCACATAGCCCTTGTTGAAGATATCGGTCAGCGCGGAAAGCGATGCGTCGGCCTGAACCGTCTCCAGCCGGCGGGTCATGGTCTCGCTGACGTTCTGCTTGAAGTTTTCCTCATCCTCGAGCACGGCGAAGAGGATGTCCTCCTCGTCGATCAGGCCGACGACCTTGCTGTCCTCGTCCAGCACAGGCAACTGCGAGATGTCGTAGAGCTTCATTTTCCCGTAGGCCTGCAGCAGCGTGTCGTTGGGCCGCGCCGTGACGGTGGCGTGCTCCTGGTGACGCCGCGAAATCAGGTCGCCGAGGTCGTTGCGCTGCTCGCGCTCGATGTAGCCCTGGTCGATCATCCAGTAGTCGTTGTACATCTTCGAGAGGTATTTGTTGCCGCTGTCGCATACGAAGGTGACGACGCGCTTTTTCTCGCTCTGCTCGCGGCAGAAGCGCAGGGCGGCGGCGATCAGCGTGCCGGAGGAGGAACCAGGCAGGACCCCTTCGTGGGACAGCACCTCGCGGCCGGTCAGAAGCGCTTCGGCGTCGGGAATCGAATAGGCCTTTTTGGCGAAGCTCAGGTCGGATACCTCGGGCACGAAATCTTCGCCGATGCCCTCGACGATCCAGGAGCCCACGTCGTCGCTGACCTCTCCGGTCTCCACGTAGTGGGCGAGGATCGAGCCTTCCGGGTCGGCCAGGATCATCTGAGTTTCGGGCGACACCTTGGCGAAGTAGCGGCCAAGACCGGTGATGGTTCCGCCCGAGCCCACACCGCAGACGACCGCGTCGAGGTCGTGGTCCATCTGTTCCCAGATCTCCGGACCGGTCGTGGTTTCGTGCGCCTTGGGATTGGCGGGATTGCCGAACTGATTGACGAAGAATCCGCCTTCTTCCTCGGCGATGCGCTGGGCCATGTCCTGATAGTACTCGGGATGGCCCTTGCCGACGTCCGAGCGCGTCAGGCGCACTTCGCAGCCCAGCGCCTTCAGATGAAAAATCTTCTCCTGCGCCATCTTGTCGGGCACCACGATCACCATGCGGTAGCCCTTCTGCTGCGCCACCAGGGCCAGGCCGAGGCCGGTGTTGCCAGCCGTCGCCTCGACGATGGTTCCGCCGGGCTTCAGACTGCCGTCTTCCTCCGCCGCTTCGATCATCGACTTGCCGATGCGGTCCTTGATGGAGCCGCCCGGGTTCTGGTTTTCCAGCTTCAGGAAGAGCTGACAAGGCCCCGTGTCGATGTGCTTCACCTCGAGCAGGGGCGTATTGCCGATGGATTCGAGAACGTTGTGAAAGACCGGCGCGGTCATGAGGTCTCCTTCGAGTGATCGGGTTGCGGCCACACTAAAGCGCCGAAGCGGGCGGCGAAGCAAGCCCCTCACGCCCGGCTGCGGGAAACCTTGGGTGAGCGCGGGTCAGGGCTGGGTCGGGCCGTCGGAGGATAGGGTGGAAAGCACGCGGGTCTGGAATCCGCCGTCCTTGAGCGCGTCGATGATCTCCATGACGTGGTCGCGGTTGCGGGTTTCGATCACGGCGTCGACCTCCGCCTTCTTGACCGGCACGTCGTGGAACAGGCGCTGGTGGTAAACCTCCACGATGTTCCCGCCGCAGCGTCCGATCAACCCGGCCACCTTGGCGAGCACGCCCGGCTGGTCCGTGATGTCGATGCGCAGGCGAACCAGCCGCCCATCGCGCACGAGGCCGCGCATGAGCACCGACGCCAACAGGCGCACATCGATGTTGCCGCCGCAGATCACCGTGGCGACCTTGCGGCCCTTGAAGCGTTCGAATTCCTTGATTATGGCGGCGACGCCGGCTGCGCCAGCGCCTTCGGCGACGATCTTCTGGTACTCCACCAGGTTGGTGATCGCCGTCTCGAGCATGCCTTCGTCGACGAGGAAGATTTCGCTCACCAAGGCTTCGATGATCTGCCGCGTCAGCTTGCCCGGACGCTTGACCGCGATGCCGTCGGCGATGGAAGCCCCTCCGGAGGTCGGGTCGAGTTTGTGGATGGTCTGGAACATGGACGGATAAAGCTCGGCTTCCACGCCGAACATCTCGACGTCCGCGTTCAGCGCCTTGGCCGCCGTGGCGATACCGGAGCAGATGCCGCCGCCGCCGATCGGCACGACGATCGCGTCGATATCCGGATTGTCCTCGAAGATTTCCAGGCCGATGGTGCCTTGGCCCGCCACGATCAGCGGGTCGTCATAGGGATGGACGAAGGTCAGGCCCTCTTCCTCCATCAGCTGGTTGGCGGTGTCGGCGGCCTCGTCGATGGTCTCGCCGGCCTGCACGACACGTGCGCCAAGGGTGCGGGTGCGCTCCACCTTGGTGAAGGGCGCGGCTTCCGGCATCACGATCACCGAGGGAATGCCGAGGCGCGTGGCGTGATAGGCGACGCCCTGCGCGTGGTTGCCCGCCGACATGGCGATGACGCCGCGCTCCTGCTGCTGCGGTGTCAGGTTCTTCAGCTTGTTGAGAGAGCCGCGATCCTTGAACGAGCCCGTGTGCTGATGGTTCTCCAGCTTGAGATAAAGCTCGCAGTCCAGCATTTCCGAAAGGCGCGTGGCATGGATGAGCGGCGTGCGGATAACCTCGCCCGAAATCGTCTCTGCCGCCGTCTTGATATCGTCGAGGCTCACGCTCATGGCCGCACCTCCGCTGCCGCGCCCTACTGCCGTGCCCGGGCGAGGAGCCCGCATGTATCCTAACGCGGATTGAGCGTAAGACGCTCGCTCGCCTCTGTCGCATCTCCGACCAGTTTTACGAAAACACCGTCGCTCCAACGTTTTGCCAGGTTTCCGTAGGTGGCGGCCATCGGGTTGCCAGATTGCCCGGTGGCTATGATGAACTGGGAATCGCCGAGGTTCGCGAGGTCGAAGACAGCGCGCAGCCCCGGCCCGTGCCGATGCTCGAAGGGGTCGGGCGATTGCCAGGAGACACCACCCCGGTTGATCGTCTCATCGCCGCCGTCCGTGGCCACTGCATAGCTGACGAAGCGGCCAAGAACCGGCACGCGGGCGAACAGCGGGTGTGGGAACGCGGCGCGGTGCGCCTCACCCCAGGACCACTCGGAAGGCGACTCTCCGAAGGCCACGGTCAGATCGTCCAGCGCCTCAGCGAAGGTCCGCGTTGCCATTTGCTCACAGGTCTCCGTGGTCTCGCTACCGGTGTCGTCGCACCAGGACGGCTCGCTTTCGAATGCCCTGCCGATGGCGACCGGGTCGGCTTTCCGGTAGGCGGCGAAAACCTCGGCGAGCTCGTCGGCGAAAAGCGCCGGGTGCAGCCGCCTCAGCCATGCCATATAGATGAGCGGCGCCGCGCGTTCGCGGTCCATCACGAAGTCCCAGCCCGCCAGCAGCCGGAGAGCCTCGGCCTCCGCCTCGCCGTCCGGATCGCCCAGCGAAGCTAGAAGCACGGGCAAGGTCTGTGCCGCCATGCGCGAATAGGCGTCGGTCTGCATGGTGGCGAAGGTCTCCGGCGTTATCGGCGGGGGCGATTCGTTCAGAAGCGTCTCTATGCGCCGCGCGCGGTCCGGCGGCGGCCAATCGGCGGTCAACAGATAGGGATAGCTCTCGCCGACCAGCTTGTTGTTCGCGGTGACGATCTGGCCGTTCTTGGGATTGCCGAGCACCGGGAGGTCCTCGAAGGCAATGAAGCCGTCCCAGTCGTACTCGCCGCTCCAGCCCGGGACCGGAACGCGTCCGTCGCCGTCCTTTCGGATGGGCACCCGCGCCGGTGCGGCCAGTCCGATGTTTCCGGCGCGGTCCGCGAAGACGATGTTTTGCTGCGGCGCGTGGAAATCCGGCAGAGCCGCGAGGAACCCAGTCCAGTTCCGTGCGCGGTTGATGCCACGCAAGGCATCCGGCGTGCGGTCGTCGCCGCGCAGCGCCGGCCACGCCAGCGCCAGAACCTTCTTGCCGCCTTCGCTCTGCTGCGCCCTTTCCTCGAGCAGGGCGTCGGCGCGAAAGTGCGCCCCGGTGATGACGGGTCCGTGCCGGGTGGCCAGCACCTCGACCTGCCGCGGTTGGTCTTCGCCGCGCACGGAAATCGCTTCCGTCCGCCGTTCCAGCGGACGCGTGCCGTCCGGCGTTTCGTAGCCTTCGCCGTCCCCGGTCAGCTTTTCGATGAAGAGGTCCTGCGTGTCGCTGTGGGTTGTCGTGAATCCCCAGGCGGCGTGTCCGTTGTGGCCGATCGGATGATAGGGGATGCCGGGCGAGGTGGCGCCGGCGATCGTCAATTCCGGCGTTTCGATGCGGGCCAGATACCAGGTGCCGGGCGCGTTCAGGCCCAGGTGCGGATCGTTTGCCAGAAGCGGCAGACCGGTCTTGGTGCGACGACCGCTCAGCGCCCATGCGTTCGATGCGCTTTTCGGTTGCAGCGCCCACGGCAACAGGTCGTCCAGGCCGTCGAGCTCCAATCCCTGCAGCGCGGACATGCGCGCGCGGTCGATGGTGGGCGCGTCGTCTTCGTAGTCCGGCCAGAAGAACGCGGCTTTTTCGGCCGGCAAGCGTTGCAGCATGCGTGCGCGCAGGATTTCGTCGTTGAAGTTGCCGGACAACTGCAGGGCCATGAGCTTGCCCCACAGCAGGCTGTGATGCGGCTGCCAGGCCTCCGGGCCGTAGCGCAGCACGATGAACTCCAGGGGCAAGGCGCCCCTGCGGGTTTCCAGAAAGGCATTCACGCCGCGGGTATAGGCCTCGATGTCGGCGCGCGTCTCCGCCGATAGGCCCTGCCATTGTTCCAGCGCCAGCCGTTCCAGGCCGAGCGTTCGCATGAAACGGTCGTGTGGGAAGGTTTCTTCGCCGAAAAGCTCGGAGATGCGGCCTGCGCCAAGCCGGCGCATGAGGTCCATCTGCCAAAGCCTGTCCTGCGCATGCACGAAGCCGAGCGCCCGGTAGCCGTCCCGCAGGCTCTGGGCGCGGATCGTGACCAGGCCATCGGGGTCGCGCAGCACCTCGACCGGGGCCTCGAGACCGGGCAGGGTCGCGTCGCCCTCGGTTTTCGGCAGCGAGGTGCGCGCCCACAGCAGGAAAGCCGGGATCACCAAGGCCAGGAACGTGATGAGCGCTCCCGACCCGATCAGGATCCGTCTTGGCACAGGCCTCATGTCAACGCTGCTGCCGGTCGAGGAGAGGAGATGTGGCGCGACGCAATCAGAACCGAACGCCCTACGTCATGTTCATGATGACGGTCTTCTTGTGGGTGAAGTGCTCCAGCATCGCCTCGAGCGAGGCTTCGCGTCCCATGCCGGACTTCTTCATGCCGCCATAGCTCAGCGCCGGCTGCACCACAAGGTTCTGGTTGACCTGGACAAAGCCGGCTTCCAGACGCTGCGTGGCATTGAGCGCGGTTTTCAGGTTCGTGGTCCAGATTGTCGCCGCCAGGCCGTATTCGCTGTCGTTCGCGGCCGCGATGGCCTCTTCGTAGTCGGTGAACTTGAACACGCAGGC